>CAYGAB010000001.1:0-27402 GCA_964347725.1 uncultured Candidatus Peribacteria bacterium
CGTGAGGGAGACCACTTGCCGCAATCAAAGTGAATTCCGAGACATAATGGAAGATTTTGAAAAAGAAAAGCGATGGGACTTTTTACGCCAACTGTGGATGATCTACCGCGTAGAGCTCAATGACTGCAGGGCAGAATCATCGGAGACGCCAAATTTCGAGGAAATTTCATTGAGCCAAGCAGCTTATTGTTTGGCAAAAAACCCAACTGACACGAACCTTGCGAAGGGCGTCTGGACTCAGAAAGAAAGACTAAGCCAAGAAGCGCTCGAGCTGGGGCGCAAACTCTTGACGGAAGATGCCTTGGGGGCAGAGGTGGAGCAAGTTCGCACCAATCTAAACCTGGAAGGAGGGCTTTACTTGAATCCAGAGCCCTACACTCCTGAGACTCTCCAAAAAATCTCGCAGATCATGAGAAATTTAGGGGTGGTGGCCAGTGTGGCCTCTGTTCATCTTAAAGGATCAGATCCCTGGTTTAGAGAGCATCCAGTAGTAGCCTTTTTGAGAAAAGAACGCCTCAAACAATGGAGAGGCAGGGCTCAGGGCGGTGGAGATCAAAACGAAGGCTTGAGCCAAATACTGGCCGACCAAATTTGCATGAATTCATAAATCTGTTAAAATAAACGCATGACTTTGCACGTACAAACTGGCACCACCAATGAGATTTTACGCACGGCCTCCAAGCCCGTGTCCAATTTCACCAGCGAACTCAAAAGTTTTGCCTTGGACATGATCAAAACCATGGAAGCTGAAAACGGTGTTGGACTGGCAGCTCCTCAGGTTGGGCGCAACATTCGAATGGTCATTTGCAAACTCAATCCTGGTGAAGACAATGAAGTGATCATTCCCATGCTCAACCCAGTCGTCATGCAAGCCTCCCCAGATCAAGAAGAAGGAGAAGAAGGCTGTCTCAGCCTGCCAGGAACCTGGGGCCAAGTCCTCCGCTCAACCGAGATCGTATTGCGCTACAAAAACCTCAAAGGCCAAGACCAAACTCTGGTTCTCAACCACATCAACGCGCGGATCATCCAGCACGAAATCGACCATCTGGACGGCATTTTATTCGTGGACCGAGCCACGCAAATTGAAGAGAAAAAGGGGCGCAAGAAAAAAGACGGCGTGCAGATTTAAAACAGTTTAGCCGTTTTGTACACTCCCCACCAAAAAGGCCGAATCACCATCACTTGAGCGCCGTGGTAGTGAACTCGTTCGCCGCCAAAGCGAGTTTTGAATTGGGTCACGCCAGCCAGGCTGTGTTTTGCTGCGCCTTCAGGAGCAATTCCCAAAAAGTCGTAGTGGGAGAACCCTTCTTGTTTGGCCGTCTGAATGGCAAACCACTGCAAGGCGTAAGGGGCCATTTGGTCTCGATGGTGATTGCTGGAAGCGCCAAAATAATAAGTTGCGGTGGCCCCAAAATGTGTGGCCAAAAGTCCGCCAATGGGTTCGTGAGTGGCCGTGTAGGCCATGTAGAGCTTGGCTTGATCGCCGAGTTTATCAAAGAAATCGATGTAAAAGTCTTTGTCGTGGACATGAAACCCGTCTCTTTCCCCGGTTTCTTTCAAGAGATCGTAAAAATCAGGAATGCCGTGAGCACCAGAAAGCCGCACGTAGACGCCCTTTTTCTCAGCTTGCCGAATGTTGTAACGGCCTTTTTGAGTCATTTGGCCCAAGAGAAATTCCTCGCTGTGGTGCAGCTTCAGCATCAAGGTGTCTTGTGGCAAATAGGATTCGGAGGAAGTTTTTTCGTCAAGACACCAAAACTCTTCTGATGCCACGCCAGGTTCCATTCGGATGAAAACGTCGCCGTGGGATTTCGCCAAATTCTTTAGGCCATGCTTTAAAAGAGTCCAGGCAGCTTTTTGCGCCTCCTCATTTTCAGGCAATAAGGGGCCTCGTGGGCACCAAAGCCAGGTTTTTTTGAGCCCCATGATTTGGCGTATCACCAAACTGGAAGCAATCCATTGTCCTTCTTCTTCCACCGCCAAAACATGAAAAGCAGGGCGGCCAGGGATTCCCGTTTGAAGCAATCCCCAGTCCCAAGATTGTTCTATTGAACCATGCGGATGATTTGCGACAAAGTGCTTGAGCGCCTCGCGGTCGTCAGAGGTGAGGTGGATCAGTTTCATACGCAGGCCAGTCTATCTACTTACCCATGCGTTGTCGAATGAAGGCAGGAATGTCGTATTCACTGGTGGTTTCATCCAAAGTGGGGCGCTGAGGCGTCCCGGAAGAAGGGCGAGCAGCCACATCAGGCATGCTGTTTGGGCGTGCTGCGGGCGGAAGATTTGGACTCGCTGGAATATTCCCCCCCAAAGCATTTTGAGATACGAGAGGCCGTTGAGGAGCCGGAGCCGTTGGAACAGACGCGGGGCGGAATTCACCCAGCGTTCGTGCCACATTGATGCTGCGACGGTGGTCGTCAAACCCAGTGGCCACCACGGTAACTTTGATTTCACCCGTGTAAGAGTCGTTGATGACGGCACCAAAAATGATGTTCGCTTCTGGGTCGGCGGCTTCTGTAATGATCCGAGCGGCTTCGTCCACTTCAAACATGGAGAGGTCGCTTCCACCCGTGATGTTGAAGAGAATCCCCTTGGCTCCTTGAATGCTGAGTTCGAGAAGAGGGCTTTCCACAGCGGCACGAGCGGCTTCGCTGGCACGTTGTTCGCCGGTTCCGTACCCGATTCCCATGAGAGCGGATCCAGAATTTTCCATGATGGCTTTCACATCGGCAAAATCCACGTTGATCATTCCGTGAACGGTGATCAAGTCGGAAATGCCTTGCACTCCTTGACGGAGCACATCGTCCACAACGGTGAAGGCTTCTTGAAGCGGCGTTTTTCGGTCGATGAGAGAAAGAATCTTGTCGTTTGGAATCACAATCAAGGTGTCCACCTTGTTCTTCATGTTTTCTAGGCCTTCGTCGGCCTGAGTCTTGCGTCGGTGTCCTTCAAAAGAGAAAGGTTTCGTCACCACGCCAACCGTCAAAATCCCCATTTCTTTGGCAATTTCAGCGATCACAGGTGAAGCGCCCGTTCCCGTTCCTCCCCCAAGTCCACAAGTAATGAAAAGCATGTCGGACCCTTCCAAAGCGGCTTTGATTTCTTCGCGGGATTCTTCGGCAGCTTGGCGGCCCACATCTGGGTGGCTTCCAGCTCCCAGTCCACGAGTGGTGGATTTTCCGATGTTGATCTTCACGGTGGCCTCATTGTGGTAGAGAGCCTGAGCGTCTGTGTTCACGGCGATGAATTCGATTCCTTTGATGTTGGAACGGATCATTCGGTTCAGAGCATTCCCTCCGCCCCCTCCAACCCCAACCACTTTGATGCGTGCCACAGGAGCCACGTCAGGAGTCACTTCATAAGTGCGTTTTTTGCTCGACGCACTAGCAGGACTTCCAGAGAAAAGGTGTTTTAAGCTGTCGTCGTTGTTTTGTCCACCTTGAGCCGCAGCTCCGGCGGTGTTGTCGCTGGCCATACAATAAAGGGGTTAAGGGAGAAGGCTACGGAACCAAGATTTGATTCCTTGAACCATTTTTGGAAAATCAATGGATTTCAGGTCGAGCTTGAGCCCCAGTGGCGTCTCACCCTGAAAACGAGAACCCCAGATCGCAAGCCCTATCGCGGTGGCGTAGGCGGGGTCTTCAATTTTATCCACCACGCCTTCGTAATTGGTTGGAAAACCAATCTGAACGGGCAGATTGAGCACTTCACGAGACAAGTCGATCACGCCAGGCATTTTAACGGCGGCCCCAGTCAGGATGGCTCCAGCAGGAAGCATTCCGTCACGTTGAACCTTGGTGAGTTCGTCTTTTGCCATCAAGAAAATTTCGTGATAACGAGCCTGGATGATTTCAGCGAGCTGTTTTTTGGAAACGGTCTGGGTGTCGATTTTGGAGAGTAGAGAAAGGTCAATGGTTTCACGGTCGTGCACGTCTTCTGGCAAACAAGTTCCGTACTCAATTTTAATTTTTTCAGCCGTGTCGATGGAGGTTCTCAGTCCAATCGCAATGTCATTGGTCACGTTGTCTCCGCCAACGGGCAAAGCGGCTGTGTGCAAAACCGTTCCTTCTTCAAAAATAGTCACATTCGTTCCTCCGCAGCCCACGTCGATCACCACCACTCCCAATTCTTTTTGACGCTTGGTGAGCACGGCTTCGGCGGAAGCCAATCCAGCCGGAATGATGTCATTGATGTCCACGCCAGATTGATGCACACATTTCTCAATGTTTTTAACCGCAGGAACCAGTCCTGTCACCAGATGAGCCAACACTTCCAAACGAATCCCAGTCATGCCCACGGGGTACTTGATGCCGGTTTGTTCGTCCACAGTGAAGTACTTTGGGATGATTCGTAAAATGCGACGATTGTTCGGGATGGCAACGGCCTGAGCCGCTTCCAACACGCGGTCCACGTCGTCTTCAATGATTTCATTTCCGCTGTGAGAAATAGCGATCACGCCTTTGCTGTCTTGAGAAGAAATATGGTCACCGCCCAGCCCCACAAAAACATGGTGAATTGGCTCTCCGGCCATGCGTTCGGCATCTTCAAGAGCAGAAGAAATGTTGTTCACGGTTTCTTCCACATCAATGACGCTTCCTTTTCGCAGTCCTCCTGATGGAGCCACCCCCACTCCGATGACATTCGGCACATGACTGTTTTCTTCCAACACGGCCACCACCACACGGATTTTTGAGTTTCCCATGTCGAGTCCGGCGACGATCCTTGCTTTGGCCATAGGGCTAAATTTAGATGATTTTTACAGGAGTGTTCAGACTTTATCTCAAGTGGTGAAAAGGAGCAAGCTTTTTGCACAAGCTAAATGGCTTAAGCAAGCCAAAAAACAAAGACTGAACCTAAAATTTACCCAGGGAAAAGGCGCATCCCCAAGCCCGAAAAAGCAAAACCAAGGCGTGAACTAAAAATGCACTCAGCAAATCTTCAAAAAAGGCTACCCTGAAGTTCTTCGGCGCGGCGTTTTTTCCACTCTTCATTGAGTTTTTCAACCCTCACCCAATGGCTTCTAAAAGCCAATTCATTGAAGATTTCCCTGAGAGCTTCCATCTTGAAGTCGTGCACCTTGCAGGCCTCGAGGTCAAAGTTGAAGTCGTCCTTTTTTAGAATGGTGGCCACTTCTCGGCACAAAAAAGCCTGGTCACGAAAAGCGGCCAGTTTCTCCCCCACTTTTGAAGGAATTGCGGCTAAGTTTTCGTAAACTCCTTCCAGATTTCCGTAGTTTTCAAGCAGGCTGATGGCGGTTTTCGGCCCAATGCCAGGCACGCCAACAATGTTGTCGCTGTTGTCTCCACAGAGTCCTTTGTAGTCTGGAACTTGTTCGGGCCAAACGCCCATGATTTCTTTCACCATGGCGCGGTCGTAACGCCGAACCTCCGAATAACCTTTTAAAGGAGCCACCACTCGAGTTTGTTCGGTGACCAACTGGAGCGCGTCTTTGTCGCTGGTGACAATCAAAGTTTGGATTTCTGGGTGTTTGGCTTCAATTTCTGCGGAGACAATTCCCAAGTAGTCATCGGCCTCCAAACCTGTTTTTTTGAACATGGGCACAGAAAAAGCTTCCAAAACCTGATAAACACGAGGAAATTGCTGGATCAGCTCGTCGTCTGTTTTGGCTCGGGTGCCTTTGTAGGTGCTGAGCATTTCGTCTCTAAACGTAGGCCCCTTCATGTCCCAGGCAGTGGCCAGGTAGAGGGGACGTTCTTTTTCCAAAATTCCCAGCAAAATGGACACAAAGCCATGCACCGCATTGGTCAGTTCTCCGCTCGCCGTTCGCAAGGTTTTTGGGAGCGCATGATAAGACCGATGGATGAGCGCGTTGCCGTCAATGATTACAAAAGTGGACATGTCTCGCCAAGGATATCACGCCAGGAGCAAAACACCAAAAGACTACTTTGCGCCAAAGCACAAGATGGTCAAGCCCTCCGCGTGGAAAAAAAGCTTTTTTTTTGCTATAATGCTTTGAATCGCTCAAAACAAATCCATGCAAAAATCAAAACCCAAAGCAAAGGCCAAGCTCGACGAAAGAATCCCAAGTTTAGTGGTGGACGTTCGTGGTGCTGATCCAAAGTTGCTTGAAGCTTTGATTCCTGCTCTTCAGGAAATGGTGGCCCACACTCAGGTTTTGGGAGGTCTAAAAATCAAGGCCAAAGGCTTGAGCAACGCTTTCTCAACGGAAGAAGCCATGGAGGAAGCGCATTTGTGGCTGATTTTGGGGGACAAACTCCCCTCGGACTTCTTGATGTTGGTGGAAAGGGGCATTGTTCCTGTGATGAGGTCTGGCCTGCACGAAGAAGCCGAAAGCTACAGTCCTGTTTTAGAAAGCGGGAATTCTTTTTTGTTTGATAAGCTCAATGAATGGCACGTTCATGCGGCCATGATTCGCGCTCTGGAAAATTACAAGTTCCCCTACGACTGGCAAAACCTGAAAAACAACGTCAAAAATTTCACAAAACAGACGGTTCGCCTCAAATGAGCGAACTTTTTTGTTTAGTCCAAAGAACTTCCGCCGTTGAAGTTGCTGCCACCGCCAGCGTTTTCTTGAACTGTGGAGGTTAGGCTTTCAATGAGTCTGAAAATTTCACTCAAATTGATGTACTGGACCACGTTCAGTCCGAGTGCTCTTCCCACAAAACCGACAATCACCACGGACAGAATGGTGACGATCAAGCCAATGATGGCGTAACGAATGGTGGAAACGGCCTGTTTGATTTTGTCGTCCTCCCCCCCAGACAAGATGAAAGAAATACCGCCAAAAAATATAAAAACAACGCTCAAAAACCCCGCAATGATGATCGCATAAGCAATCGCACGGTTGATCACTTCCATGGCGTTGTAGCTTTGGGCCACGTCCAAAACCGAACCCTGGGTGACCGCAATGAGGAGTGGATGAATCATACAAAAAGCACTCTACACCACCGTGCCATCCGGTTCAATGATTTTCAGATTGTAGCGAGCGTCGTGTTTCGCCCCCATCATGCGGAGCAGAACGCGCAAAGCCTTGGCGGTTTGCCCGCTTTTTCCAATGATCTTTCCCATGTCGGCCTTGCCAACCCTCAAAGTGATGAGCACGCCAAGGTCATCCACGGTTTGCGTGACTTCAACTTCTTCAGGAGTGCCAGTGATGCTGCGAACAACAAACTCAATAAAATCCCGAGCAGGACTGTTGGTGGGGTCAACGTGAACCATAAGGATGGAGGAAAAGGATTAAGCGGTCGGAGCTTCCTCGGCAAGAGGGTTTTTGGTGGCGCGTTTTTTGTTTCGGAAATCCATGAATTTTTCCATTCCAGCAACGCCATTGTACTTCAAAAGTCCAGCAACGGTATCGCTGGGCTGAGCTCCTTGAGCAATCCAATGGTCAATTCGATCTTGCTTGAAATCCGTTTTTTTACCTTCTCCTGGATTGTAAGATCCCACGATTTCAAGGAATTTACCCTGAACAGGGCGACTTTTCTCGGCCACAACAATACGGTAGGTGGCTTGATTTCTGCGTCCAGTACGGCTCAAACGAATGACTAACAAGGTGCTGAGGGTTAAATGTAATCTTTGCCTAAGGATTGTAAGGATGAAAGCGGCATTGTCAAGCGGAAGTTTCCACAACGGTGCGTAAATCCTTCACCCATTCATGTTTCAAACTGAGGTTCATCTTCATGATGATGTCGTGCCGATGGACGTAAACGTACTGAGCCCAAGCGCTGTGGTGCACGGCCACCACCAAGGTTCCACTTTTGAAATATTTGGGCTCCACGTGTTCGCTGATTTTTTTGCCCATGATTTCTGGCGCAAGGTCCCGAAAGCGTTTGCAAACCAGGGCCGCTCGAGTTTCACGAGTCATGTTGTAGCGCTCAATGGCTCGAGGCAAAAGTTTGGTGAAATCCCAAAAATCGTTCATGTGGTTTCGTAAAGGGCCAAACTTTCTTCAGCCATGCTTTTCCAGGAGAATTTCCGGCTGTGGCGGAGTCCACGTTCTCGCAAGTCCTTGCGCAAGTCTCCGTCCAGCCACACTCGGCGAATCGCATTGGCCATGTCCTCAGGATCGTAAGGGTCAAAAAAGAGGGCGTTGTTTTCGCCGCAGATTTCCGGAATGCAGGAGGCTTTGGACGCGACCACCGGCGTTCCACAGCGCATGGCTTCTAGAGGCGGAAGCCCGAAACCTTCGTAAAGCGAGGGGAAAACGTAGGTGAAAGCGCCTTGGTAAAGCGCGGTCAATTCGTCTTCGGGAACCATTCCTGGGAAGATCACAGAATACTCCAAGCCAAGTTCTTTCACCGTGCGGCGAACTTCCGGATAATAAGGATCTTCTTTCCCAGTGATGACCAATTGCAGGTCAAAACTTTCGTCTTGTTTTAAGATCGCAAAAGCACGAATCAAATTGATGAGGTTTTTGTGGCTGCGCCAAACTCCCGTGTAGAGCAAGTAGTCTTTGGTGATTCCGTATTTTTTCACGAGTTCAGCCAGACCTTCGCGGTCTTCTCTCGGAGTGAAGTTCTCCCCCACGCCTTCATAAATCACGGTGATTTTTTCTTGAGCGGTTCCAAGGACTTTGATCAAGTCGAGCTTGGTGTTTTCAGAAACGGCGATCACTTTTTTGGCATGACTCACGGCATTGCTGAGCGTGAAATGATAGGCCCTGCGGTGGAGCCAGGAATTCATTTTTTTGCCTGGATAAAAGGAAAGCGTGAGGTCATGAATGGTGACGACGCTGGGTTTTTTGTAGAGAATTGGCGCATTGAAGTGCGTGAAGTGCATCAAGTCGAGCTTGGCTTTGCGCAATTTCCAGAAAAAACTCCATTGCTCTTTTAAGGAATAGTGGTGAGCATTCACCAAAACTTTTTGGACGTTTTTTGGCGCTTCGTACTCCTGGAATTGAGGCGCGTTCATGAACAAGACAAATTCGTGTTGAGGCGCAATTTGAGCCAGATGTTCCACCAATTCTTGAACGTAACGGCCAATGCCCGTGTACTGGCTTCCAAAGATCCGGGCGTCAATACCGATTCGCATGAGTTGAATTTGAAGTGAGCGCATTCTAGCAGCAAAATGAAAAAGCGCGAGCATTGACATAAATACAAATCAATGATAAAAGCCAGAAAAATTCACCCCTAGATTCAAATGAACGAAAGAAAACAGGCTGGAAATGGAAATGCAGAATTGAGCTACTTAGTCGGCGCATTGAGTGTGCTTGGCCTGACGGGACTTGTAGTGGCGGACAACGTAAAGGAAGAGACGGCCGCCACTTGTGCGGCCATTGCCAACTCAAATGATTTGCCACAGCACCCCCTCGACGGAACCTTGGCGCATCTGGTTGCAAAATGTGCTGAATTGGGGGTACCTATTACAGAAGCTCAAATGGCAGAGGTGGTTGTGAAGTCTTTTTACGTGAGAGGGCTCGACCACAGCCCCGATTTATTGCGAGAGGCTTTGAAGCTTGAGGAAGCTCGCACAAAGGTCAGCCTCTGGACTCAAGCTTGTCTGGCTGATGGCGGTATTGACAAAAAATAAAACAGTTGATAGGCTAACACCTTCAACATTTCAATCCTCCAATGGAAAATGCGAATTCTCGAGAGAAAGCCGCAATGGCCCAGGCTGATAAGGATTTGGTTCCAGTTCAAGGGGCAACAATTTTAGTCATAGGTTTATTCGTAGCTACTTTTGTGGGATTGGCGTTGAATGAGGACTCAAAGGAAAGAGATTTTCGCTCAGAAATCTGGAAACAATTAGTAATAAATTTGACTCGAAAGCCATGAGATCAGATCGAGTGGGCCAACTCCTTCAAACCCCTGTCGATGAAGCCGTTGAGTTGGCGCTCTCCATCCGAGCAAAGCAGGATGATTTGGATGAACTATTAAGTGGGACCTTAAATCCAGTTTTTATTGTGCCACAAGGAGTTTATCCTGATTTTGCGGGTATTTCTAAAATTCGTGGGCAGCTTAACTTTACTATTCTCCATGGGTTTGGAGGAGAAGACGTGATTAATTTTGTCGAGAGGTCAGATGGGAATGGCGGACAAATCGTCGATTTTGGAGAGAAGTGTGTCAACGATGCGCCAAGTATGTTGCATATATCAATATCTGAGGAAGGCTTTAACGGTCAGCCCGTTTGTTTGTGGACGGTTGCCCATGGCGCCAATCCTGTGCACAGAGATTTTGGGCTATTTTTGAAAGCTTTGGAAGTGTGGCCCAACACAGGTCGGCAGCAAATCATCCGCTCGGATGCCAATGTTCCGTCTTTGCTCAAAGCCCTTCCCTTCTGTTTGTCCAGTTTTAAAAACGGGTGCGCTTTGTTGGGCTTGCCACACGCAACTTTTAAACAAAGAGCAGAAGCTTTGACGGAAGTGCTCAGACTATTTTATGCCACCAAAGGTTACGAACCAATATCGATTTCTATTGCAAAAACCCAGCAAAGGCATGCGAAGAGCATGAGGGATGAAATTGGGTATTTGGGCTTTCTCTTCAAAAGAGAATTGACAAAAATGGGGCATTCCCCACAAGGGATTGAAGAAATTTGCCAGCAGCTGGGGTTGAGGAAGGAGTAACGGCCGTCAAAAAGTCTGCCCGGGCAGACTTTTGGGAATCCTCTTGACTTCCGGTCACCACAAGCGTACTGTTCGATCAGTACAGCTTAGCTTTCTCCTCATGAATCAGCAGCACTTGAAAGAATTGGGCGGACTCTTGGTTGGATTGAACACCAGAGAAGAAGCGCTCGCCATGCTCAAAGATTTACTCACGGATTCTGAACTGGAATCGGTGGCGGAGCGGGTGCAGATTCTCAAGCTTCTGAGCCAAGGAATGCCCCACCGCAAGATCAGTGAAACGCTGGGAGTCAGCATTTCAAAAGTGACGCGCGGGTCCCATTGGCTACAGGCCAACCCTGCCATTGCCAGTAAAATCGCTTAATTTTTTTTACCTCACATGTACCGATCAACCAATACGTCCGTCACCCCCAAGTTCAAAAAGTTTCCGCTGGACGAACGTCTCACATTGCCAGTGTTGTTTGAACAGCTCACGGCCGATCAGCCAGAAGCATTTTTGTTTGAAAGTGCCGACAATGTGGGCGGGAAAGGCCGCTATTCTTATCTGGGTTTTGACCCTGCCAAGCGTTTTGTGTTTGAAGCGGGAGCCAAGGAGAATCCGCTGGAAATCTTGCGCCACTTTTGCCAAGAAATAGAATTCCACAAGAGTCCGGAACTGCCGCCTTTTCAGGGTGGATTCGTGGGCTATTTCAGTTATGAAGTGGGCCGACATTTTGAAGACCTGAATTTGCCCTTGGACGGAGCCAAAATTCCGGAAGGGATTTTTTTCTTGCCTCAACAAATGGTCGCCATAGACCACAATCTCAAGGAACTATTTTTGATCGCCACCACACAAGAAGCGTTGGAAAGATTGGAGGCAAAATTCCGAAACGTGGACTTGTCGCTCAAAAAAATAAAAGCGAGTGATGAGCTCGATCGGTCAGATGAATCGGCAGCGCACGAAGACGAAGAAGCACGGTTGTTAGAAGGCATTGCCATGGCTCAAGAACGAATCAAAGCTGGAGAGATTTTTCAGGTGGTGCTGAGCCGAGGGTTCCAAAGAAAAACCAATTTAAGTCCACTGGAGTTGTACGCTCGTTTGCGTTTGGCCTCCCCCTCGCCCTACATGTTTTTTCTGAAATTTGCCGATTTTTGCATTGCCGGCGCTTCTCCAGAAACCCAGGTGAAGATTCAAGATCGGCAGGTCATGGTGAGGCCCATTGCGGGAACTCGTCGTCGAGGTAGAACTCCGCTGGAAGATCTGGAGCTGGCTGAAGAACTGAGTCAAGACCCAAAAGAATTGGCCGAACACCAAATGTTGGTGGACTTGGCTCGCAACGACGTGGGCCGAGTGGCCAAACCCGGAACCGTGAGAGTCAGTCAGCACAAGGACATTCAAAAATTTAGCCACGTCATGCACATGGTTTCAGAAGTGCGAGGAGAACAATCTGAAGACAAAGATCTCTTTGATGTATTTCAAGCCAGTTTTCCGGCGGGAACTTTGTCTGGCGCACCCAAAGTGAGGGCCATGAAAATCATTGCCGAATTGGAAGCCAAACCACGAGACATTTATGGAGGTGCGGTGGGCTACTTCGGTCTGGACGGAAACATGGACTTGGCCATCGCCATCCGCACCATGCTCATCAAAGACGGAACCGTGACTTTCCGAACGGGAGCTGGAATTGTGCACGACTCTCAGCCGAATTTGGAACACAAAGAGTGCCTCAACAAAGCGCAAGGAATTTTAACCGCTCTCCAATGATCCAGCCACTGAAGACCCTCATCATCGACAACTTTGATTCTTTCACCTACAACCTAGTCCAGCTTTGTGCGGAGCTGGGCGGCAATCCAGAAGTCAGGCGCAACAAGGCCATCACTTTGAAAGAAATTGAAGCTGGCAACTACACCCACATCATTTTGTCCCCCGGCCCCGGCACCCCAGAAAACCCGGAAGATTTTGGAGTGTGTGCGGAGGTGATTCAGTCGGGGTCATGCCTCGTTCCCGTTTTGGGAGTTTGCCTTGGACACCAAGGAATCATCGCAGGTTTGGGAGGGAAAATCCTTCGAGCGCCCGTCCCCATGCACGGAAAATCCAGCCGCATTCGAGTCGATTCCACTCACCCACTTTTTTCTGGATTGGGCGAAGAGCTGGAAGTCATGCGTTACCATTCTCTCATCGGCGAGCGAGCAAGTTTGCCAGAGGATTTAGACGTGATCGCCGAAACGGAGGACGGCTTGGTCATGGCGGTGAGCAGCAAAACTCGGCCTTTGTACGGAGTGCAGTTTCACCCAGAAAGTGTGGGCACGCCGGACGGACGGAAAATCCTGGAGAATTTCTTGAACGTGAATACCGAACAACTCTTGAGGAACATGGCTCAGCGTGGCGAAAGCGCCGAAGAGTTGAGTCTATTCTTGAAGGAGTTCAAATCAAAATCGGTGCCCTTTCCTATTGAAGCGGAAGAGTCGAAGGAAGTGATGGACATCTGTGGAACGGGAGGTTCTGGCTTGGCTCGTATGAACCTCTCGACGACGGTGGCTTTTGTTTTGGCGGCAGGCGGAGTGAAGGTGGCCAAACACGGAAATAAAGCGGGGTCCGGTCGCTGCGGAAGTTTTGATCTTTTGGAAGCTTTGGGAGTTCGAACGGAGCTTAGTCCTCCAACCTTGCGCCGTTCACTCGAGCAATTCGATCTGGTGTTTTTATTTGCGCCAGCCTTCCACCCGAGCATGAAGCAATTTGCAGAAATTCGAAAAAAAATAGCGCACCGCACGATTTTCAATCTGCTGGGACCCTTGCTCAATCCAGCCAATCCGGGATTTCAGTTGATCGGAACCACCGATGCCAAGACGGCGGAAACGCTCATGGCTGTTTTGCAAAAATCAACCGAGAAAACTGCGATGGTGCTGCACAACGAAAGCGGTCTGGACGAAGCCATTGTGCACGGCCCGACTCAAATTCTTGAACTCAAAGACGGACAAATCAGCCGATGGGTTTTAGACCCAAAATCACTTGGACTTGGACACCCTCAAGCCCCTGAAATCGACTGGAAAAAGGCAAGCCCAGTGGACACGAATGTCCAGCTCTTTGACGACTTGCTCCACAAAAAAACGCCCGGACCTTTGATGGATCAACTGCTCCTCAATGCGGCGCTCGCCTTCAAATTGCGTGGCCGAGTGGCCAGCCTGGAAGACGGGGTGACATTGGCAAGAAATCTCATTCAAAGCGGCGCTGCTTTCCAAACTTTTCTAAACCACCAATCTTTATGAACGCATTTTACCAAGCCATTCACGGCAAAGATCAGATTTCCATCATTGCGGAAATCAAAAAAGCCTCCCCCAGCCACGGGCCTTTTGGCCGTCACGCCGAACTGGATTTGATTCGCGCTTACGAATCGGCCGGAGCCAGTGCCATTTCCGTGGTGACAGAAGCACCTCGTTTTCAAGGGAGCATGGACTTGCTCAGGCGCGTGGTTCAAGCCACTTCATTGCCAGTCATTCGCAAGGATTTTCTGACGCAAACTCAAGACATAGATGAAACGGCAGAGGCCGGTGCGTCGGCGGTTTTGCTCATCGCTCATTTGCTCAGTGTTCAGGAATTGGGGGCCATGATTCGCCACGCCCTCAAAAAAAATCTCATGCCATTGGTGGAATTGCACGACCAAGCCGATGTGGAAAAAATGAAATCGCTCGGGCAAATTCCTGGGGTGGTTTTGGGCATCAACAATCGCGATTTGCAGACCTTGAAAACGGACGTGGACCACGCCCTTTCTTTGCTCGCCGAACTAGATCCTTTTTATCCCGTGGTGGCGGAAAGTGCTTTTGCGGAGGCCTCTCAACTGGAACCCTACTTTGGAAAAGTGGACGCCGCTTTGGTGGGCACCGCTTTTTTAACGGCGGAAGATCCTCAGGCCAAAGTGACATCTTTTGTCCACGCCGGAAACAAGGCCTACTTTGGGAATTACGGCGGACAATTCGTGAACGAAATGTTGGTGCCCGTGCTCAAAGAAGTGGAGGAAGCTTTTGAACGATTTTGCGCCGATTCAACTCAGCAAGCCGAACTCGCCGATCTGCTCAAAAACTTTGCTGGTCGAGAAACACCCCTCACCCACGCGCGCAATCTTTCGAAGGAATTGGGCTTTCAGCTCTATCTAAAGCGCGAGGACTTATTGCACGGCGGAGCCCACAAAACCAACAACGCGCTGGGGCAGGTTTTGCTGGCCAAGTTCATGGGCAAGAAAGAAATCATTGCGGAAACGGGAGCGGGACAGCATGGAGTGGCGACGGCCTTGGCCGGAGCCATGATGGGTTTGCCCGTCAAAATCTTCATGGGATCCGTGGACATTGAACGGCAGCAGCCCAACGCCCTCCGCATGAAATTGTTTGGCGCAGAACTCATTCCAGTAGAAACGGGATCCAAAACCCTCAAAGACGCGATCAATGAAGCCCTGCGCTATTACGTGGCGCACAACCAAGAAGTCTATTACGTTTTTGGCACGGCGGCGGGACCTCATCCCTTTCCACGTTTGGTGAGCCACTTTCAATCGGTGATCGGCAAAGAAGCTCGTGCGCAAATTTTGGAGCGAACCGGAAAACTCCCCAATAAAATTGTGGCCTGCGTGGGGGGTGGAAGCAACGCCATCGGCATTTTTTCCGCTTTTTTGAAGGACGAAAATGTTGAGCTGATCGGCGTGGAGCCTGCGTTGGGCGCACCTCTCCAAAATGGAAGTCCCGGCATTGTGCACGGAGCCCTTTCCTATCTCATGCAAGACGAACACGGCCAGGTCACAGAAAGCCACAGTTGCGCCGCTGGCCTGGACTACCCCGGCGTTGGCCCAGAACACAGCTTTCTCAAAGACCAAGGCCGAGCCAAGTACCTCTCCATCACAGACGCAGAAGCCCTGCACGCGCTCCAAGTCCTTTGCCAAAAAGAAGGCATTTTGCCAGCGCTGGAATCGTCCCACGCTTTGGCTCAAGCTCTTAAATTCAAAGGGCAATTGGGCTCAGAGGACATCGTGATCGTTAATTTGTCTGGCCGTGGAGACAAAGACCTGGCCCAAGTGAACGAACTCCTAACCCAAATCCAATGAAAGACCGCTACCAAGAAACTTTTGCCAGTCTGCGCCGAGAAAACAAAAAAGCCTTCTGTGCTTTTGCCGTTTTGGGCGATCCAAATCCAGAGGAATGTCTTCAGCGAATCCAAGAAATGTTGAAGGCCAAGCCCGATATTTTAGAACTCGGCATTCCCTTTTCGGATCCAGTGGCGGATGGCCCTGTCATTCAAGCCGCCGACGAACGAGCCTTAAAATCTGGAACCACGCCAAAATCCGCTCTGCAACTCTTGTCAAAAATTCGTCTCCAAACAGAGGTGCCGATTGGACTTTTGGTCTACGCCAACACGGTTTTTAAATACGGAATTGACCGATTTTACTCTGATGCCAAAAAGGCCGGCGCGGACAGCATTTTGATCGCCGATGTGCCTTTGGAAGAAATCCAGCCCTTCGCCGATTCGGCCAAAACTCACCAAATCCATCAAGTCATGATGTTGAGTGAAAACACCTCCACCGAACGCCTCAAACAACTCGAACGCGTGGGCAGTGGATTTTTTTACGTGGTTTCTCAGATGGGCGTGACCGGGGACCGCCAAGGCCTCAATCCAAAAGTGGCGGAGCTTCTGGCACGATTCAAGTCCAGCACCAAAATCCCACTCCTTCTGGGATTTGGCATTTCGACGTCCGACCACATCCGAACTCTGAAAAACGCTCCCGTGGACGGATTGATCGTGGGAAGTGCGCTCGTCAAAACGCCAACCCATGAGCTGTTTGAAACCTTAAACGAACTCATCCATGCTTGACCAAGACGCCACCGTTTTCACTTATTGTTACTCTCGCACGGTCTTTGCGATTTTAAAACAAGCCCAGCAAAAGGGACACAAAATTCAGGTTTTGCTTCCAGAAACTCGACCCAACTTCACGGGCCGACTCATGGCCAAAGCCCTTTTGGAAGCCGAAATTCCCGTCACTTTTTTCCCCGATATCCTGTCCTACGAACAGATGAAACGCGCCGATTTATTCCTCTTTGGCGTGGATTTTATGGCTCCAGATGGGCGAATCCTCAACAAGGCTGGAACCGCCACCTTGGTTCAACTGGCGCGCCAGCTCAAAGTCCCCACCTTTGCCTGCACCTCTCCCAAAAAAACCGTCTCCCTTGAAGCTTTTCTTGCCGCGCAAAAACTCACCCGCCCTTCCTCCGAACTTTGGCCAGACGCTCCCGACTCGCCAAACCTCACCTTGCTTTCCCCCGCTTACGATTTGGTGGACGGAGTGGACATTTGGTAACGACTGGCGCGGCCTTCACCCAAATCAAATGCAATGGATGTATTTGATTGTATGTGATTACATGCGATTCCGCTTGACTAAACCACAATTCAGTTTATCATTTCCGCTAAATCCCGAACCTACATTCAAGCGTGAAAAAGCAACATGTTGATTTAAGTCACCTCACAGGCCCTCGGTCAACTGAATTATTGTTGGATTGGCAGGAAATGGGCCGTGAGCCAAATCGCAGGGAAAATTATTCGAACGCATCTGGTCTCCCAGAAGAATTGGTCATGGCCCTGTCTACTCTGCAGCAGGCGATTCAAGCACAAATACAGTTTCCACACAGTATGTCTAATTTGATGAGGCTCACTTCTGCGGCAGTGAAGTCCAGCAGTGCTACTTTCGTCAGAACCTCCACGTGGACGATCAAGGGCTTGGTAAACCCTAAAAAAAGAAGAGCTGGACGAGATTTATATACAGAAGCCGTGGTGGCTTGTTCCATTGCCTTGGGAAGATTGTCTTTAGGGAGTGACGAGCTGAATTCATTTGGGGTGGCACAAAGGGAGCTCACGCACAGTCGAGGCCTAGAGGAATTGAAAAGCAAATGGGCGGCAGAAGGGATAACAACCGTTGACATCAACGGGCTGGACAGGAGCAAGGCTTTGAAACATCTGGGAGACAGGAACAGAAGGCTTTCCCAAAAGGATTTGGCACTGTTGCGTGCACCTGGAGATTTGAGAAGTTTAGAACGTCGTGCAGAGGCTGAAGCCAGCACGTGGTCTCCAGAAGTTCTCAGCCCAATCGCCCGGAGCAGCTTTCTGACCGCTGTGGACCACGCTGCGGAACGGAGGCAGCGAAAAGGGCTCAAAAGGCTTGACTAAGCCAATATTTCGGTTATTATTTTTTCCAAAATTTGAGATTAAATCCATGGAAATCGACAGAGCAAATGTGCCGAAAGAAATAATGAATACCGGCCCCCTTGTGGACTGGTGGAAGGAAAAGATGAACATGGGTTTTCAAGTGCCCGAGCTTGAAATTGAAGAGGCGTCACCTCCAGATTCTGTGGCAAGTGTTCTGAGCGATACCAGAGAAGCTATCGTAAGAAGAATAGAATCAGGTAGACCGTGGAGTATCGGTAGCGTGCATGGGATTGTTCGTCAATCAATAGCCAGAGAACCGGCAGGCATGGTGGACCCTAAGGTAGATGCAATCCTATCTAGATGGGGTGTTGAAACATTGATGATCGCTGATCCAAGCAGAGTGTGTGCCATCGCCCTCACTAGACAAGCTTTGGTGGGAGGAGCACCTGGGTTTACTCCTGAAGTTAATCTTACGGAAGCAGAGCAGCAGGTGACGGAGGCGCAGCAGGCATATGAAGCATTGCTGTCAAAGAATAAGGAGATCTGGGCCGATATCGAGAGCCAAGATAGAGAATTAAGAGCGAAAAAACCCACGGCAGAAAGGCTTAGAGCTCTATTGGAGAAACTGGTGGGTGCGGCTTTCCCAGGTCGGAGTCTGAACTTTGCGGCGATTCAAACTGAAATAGCTCGAGCAGAACAAGGTGCTGGAGCAAAAACTTTGTTGGCCCACTCCAACATTATGACAACCCACAACGAGCTAGCAATTGCAGAAGAAGAGATTAGGAGCTTGACTGCTGCGATTGAGCGAAATGAGAGCTTTTTCAATAATTTGGAATATGACGATCGTAGTGCGTACGGAAACCAATTGAGGGCAGAGGGATTGGTGCTTGAGGCAAGAACATGGACTCAAGACTTTCTAGAGCCAATTGCGCAAAGCAGCTTTATGACAGGGCTTGCAATCAAAGCTATGAAAAATGCGGCAAAGTTAAAACGGGGAAAGATCAGTCTGAATTAAGCCACCAATAAGGTCATTGAATACTCAATATTCCTCAAATGAAATCAAATCCAGATCAATGGCTCATTCTCGACAATGATTACACTATTTCCGGACAGGAGGGATACCGAAGTGAATGTCTGCCCGGCCTAGAGCCATTGTTAGTTAGGCAAGGTAAAGAAAGAAATGTTGCCGTTTATTCAAGGAGCGGCCTCGCGTCCATAAACAGAAGGTTAGGAGATAAAACTAAGCATTTGGACGGGATCTTCTCCCAGTGTGAACCTATGATGTCCGATTCAGACGTATTGCTTTTTCAGGGGGGTCTTCATCACAGAAGTGAAGTAGCGGAAATCACCGGAGAAACAAAGGCTCAAATTCAAGCAGCAAGGGAGGTAGTCGTGAGGCAAGACCATCCCACCTTAGTTGAAGAGCTGCGTATCCTGACATTTGCTTATGAATTCCATGAGCGCTATAAAAAAACTATAGCGCCTGGACGAGTGGTTAGTAGGGATAAGATTCAAGAGGATATGGATTCTTATCCAGGTGACGTACAAATCCTAAAATCTAGCCCCAACACAACATACAGGAACTTTCATTTCCCATTTCCTCTGGGCACTACCTTAACGCCAGAACTGGAAAATGCCATTCGAATCCGCCTTGCACAACAACAAAAGGAAGGAAGTTCCAAACATCAAACAACAATGCAACCTCTAAAGGATCAACTACAAGCGTATCGCACGCAGACTAACTTTGAGGCTGTTTTAAATAAATATCGGGATTTAATTTCTGAACAATGGACTTACAAGGGCTCTGGGGGGTCTGTAAGTGCCGACTACTACCGAAATCCCTACACGGGGGCTGCTAATATGGACCTTAAAGATCTACACCGCTTACGACTGAGAATGAAATCGGAAGGACGTAGTGAATCGATGAAAATGGTCATGATTGAAGACTGGTATGGTATTCAAGAGGGGTCCATCCACGAAAGCGACCCCCTCACGCCAGTACTAGTGGTGGATCCTGAGGACAGCGGATGGATTCAAAGAGGGGCGATAGAAGGGCTCGTTGAACGACTGTTCCAGCATCCAGATGGCCCGAATCATGCTTTTCGTGCCATGCTATCGAACGCTCCATCTACAAATCACCGCTACGTCAAGCGTAGGTGCAGCCTTACTTTAGACGGTCATCGTTTTGTCTTAGGAGAAGGGAAAAGAGGAGGATTCGTTGGCACTGAAAACACTCCACGAAATCTGAAATTCTTTAACAAGCTTTCTTAAAGTGCATAGGAATTTCCTGCTCACCGGCCAATTTAAAATTGCCCCATCCCATTTTTCTGCTAGAATAAACGCACTCACACAAGTTTTATGCAATTGCACACCTGGTACGGATTCTTTGGATTCTTTTACAACTTCGCTCCGGCGAGGCTAAGGGTTGTGTAGAAAATTTTTACTTCAACACCCAAAAGGCCTCCCCAGCGAGGTCTTTTTTGTTCTCAAGGCTTAATTTTACCCCCGATCATGCGACTGCAAGTCTCCCCCATTTCCAAACTGAACGGCAGCGTCCGAATTCCCGGATCCAAGTCTCAAAGTGTGCGAGCTTTTTTGGTGGCGACTTTGGCAAAAGGGCGATCAGAAATTCACGCTCTGCCATCTGGAGAAGACGTGAAAGCAGCGGAAGCCGTGGCGCAAAGTTTGGGTGCTCAAGTGGACACGCTGGACTGCCATGGACATTGCGTGGCGTTGACGAGCCAGGGCCTGCCTTTGTCCATTTCTCCTGAAATGTGGACAGCCAATTCCGGCATCACGACCCGATTTGTTTTGCCAATTTTAGGGCTCAGTGCTCAGCCAGATCAAAGTGTGAAGGTGGACTGTGGATCTCAAATGCGTCAACGGCTCATCCAAAGTTACCTGCAAAACCTCCAAGATCTGGGCCTCAAAATTCAAGAAAGCGAGGGTGGTTGGCCTTTGCAAGTTTCCGGCCAACTCCAAGGCGGATCGGTCACGGTGGAAGGCCTCACCTCTCAATACCTGTCCGGGCTGTTGCTCTCAGCATGTTGCGCTCGACAAGACACGATTTTGACCGTTCACAATCTGAACGAAAGACCCTACGTGGACATGACGCTCAAGTGGTTGAAGGACCAAGGCATTCGTTTTGAACACGAGCGAACCGCAACGCGAGATCGCTTCACGGTCTTTGCGGGGCAAAAATACTCTCCGATTGACTTCACCGTTCCGGGCGATTTTTCCTCAGCCTCTACCCTCTTGGCGGCAGGCGCTCTCTTCAAAGGCGAACTGCTCTTGCAAGGCTTGGACATGGACGATCCTCAGGGCGATCGGCGACTCGTCGAGATTCTAAAAGAGATGGGAGTGGACATCCAAGTGGACAGTGCCGGCCTGAAAATCCGCGGTGGCAAACCACTCAAAGGGCTAAGGGTGGACGCGAATGACATTCCAGACATGCTCCCCACTTTGGCGGTGCTCGGAACTCAAGTGGAAGGCGGAATAGAAATTGTGAACGTGCCTCAAGCTCGTTTTAAAGAGACCGACAGAATCCATTCCATGGCAGAAGGTTTGCGAAAAATGGGCGCTCAGGTGGAAGAAAAAACAGATGGACTGACGGTGTATCCGGGCCCTCTCCAGGGGGCTGAGCTGCAGGGCTATGAAGATCACCGAACGATCATGGCACTCGCACTCGCAGGACTCTTGGCGGAGGGCAGCACAAAAATAGACACCGCCGAGGGCCTCAACAAAACCTATCCGGAATTCACGGAACACATGAACGCCCTGGGTGCAAAACTTTCTCTAATCGATTAAACTCACTTCAAATGAAAAAGCATCTCATCCTCATTGGATTCAAACACAGCGGAAAAAGCACGCTTGGCCGAGAGCTCGGCGCCAAGCTTGGTAGAAATTTTGTGGACTTGGACGAGGCGATCCAGGCCGCACACTTGGAGCAAACGGGCGAAGATCTCAGTTGCCGAGAAATTTTGCGTGGTCACGGAGAAGAACACTTCCGCGAATTGGAACACGAAGTCCTCAAGACGGCACTGGCCAATCCCAATCCACTCATTTTGGCTTTGGGCGGAGGTACTCCCATGATGCAAGAAAACCAAGATCTAATTCGACCTCACCAAGTGGTTCACATTTCCGCTCCAAAAAGCGTGATTTTTGAACGGATCATGATCCACGGCAAACCCGCATTTTTCTCGGCGGAAGTGGACGCTTTTGACCACTTTCAAGAACTTTGGGCCAAACGAGCACCCATCTTTGAATCTTTGGCGGACGTGACCATTCAGAACAAAGGCGCGCTGGAACCCGTCGTTAATGAAATCATCGAACACTTTCAAACATGAAAAAAATCCTTCTCATCCACGGACCAAATTTGAATCGTCTTGGCCGGCGCGACCCAAAACATTACGGCACGATCACTCTGCCAGAGTTGGAAGCCTGTGTGCGGGAAGCGGCTCAAAAAAAAGGCTACGAATTGGAGGCTTTTCAGTCCAATCACGAAGGCGCTTTGATCGATTGGATTCAAGAAAAATCCGATTCCGCGGCTGGAATTTTGATCAACCCTGGGGCGCTCACTCACAGCAGTTACGCCTTGCACGATGCGCTTTTGGACACGGGTTTGCCTTGCGTGGAATTGCATTTGTCGGACCTTTCTCAGCGTGAAGATTGGCGGCAAAAATCTGTGACGGCTCCAGCTTGCATGGCCGTGAGACAAGGCAAAGGCAAGGACTCTTATTTGGAAGGGCTGGAACTTTTGACGACCCCGCTCAACGCCGTGATTGGCTTTCCGCTCGGGCATTCCCAAAGTCCCGCTTTCCATTCGGCGCAGTACCGTGAGCGCGGAATCAATGCCGTGATGCTGGCCTGGGCCAATCCGGATGTGAGGGTTTTGGTGCAAGTGATTCGCGACTATAAAATTGGTCTGACAGCAGTGACGCTTCCTCACAAAGAAAGCATTTTGCCACTTTTGGATCACGTGGACGAACTCGCAAAACGCATTGGCGCCGTGAACACGGTCTTGCAAATTCATGGAAAACTCCACGGTTTCAACACGGACTACCTCGGTCTGAAAACCGCCTTGAGCACCGTGGACTTGAAAGGGAAAACGGTTTTACTGCTGGGAGCCGGTGGAGCGGCTCGTCCCCTCGCCGCCTTGGTTTCAGATTCAGGCGGACACTTGTTTTGCTTGAACCGCAGCCATGAAAAAGCCCAAGCTTTGGTGGAGGAATTTGGTGGCAGGGCCATCACGGAATCGGACTTGGACGGACTTTCTCCCAACATCATCGTCAACACCACGCCGCTCGGCATGCATCCAAAAGAGGACGAAACTCCTCTGGATTCTCGGCATTTTAAGCCGGGCCAAAGCGTTTTGGACATTGTCTACAATCCGGAAGAAACTCGATTTTTACGTGAAGCCAAGGTCGCCGGCGCCTTCACGATTTCCGGAAAAATCATGTTTGAAGCTCAAGCTCTGGAGCAAATTCAGCTCTGGGAAAACAACGTTTTATCGACTAACTCTTAATCCATGCGTTTCACCGTCACCAAAAAATTACCTCGCGCGGAGGACATCATTCAAAAGCATCCCCTCTCCGACCGAGCTTGGGAACAAATCGACCAAGACAAAAAAGAACTCCAAGCGATTCTGTCTGGCCGAGATGACAGAAAAATCGTGATCGTCGGACCTTGTTCCGCCTGGCCTTTTGAAGGCGTTTTGGACTACGCCGCTCGACTCAAAGAACTCAGCAAAAAAGTGGATCACAAACTCAAAATCGTGATGCGCTGCTACATCCAAAAACCACGCACCACCAAAGGCTGGTTGGGGCCAGTCAATCAACCCGATCCTTACGCCGTTCCCGACATTGAAGCCGGCGCTTATTACGCCCGCAGCCTCATGGTGCAGATCATAGAAATGGGTTTGCCGATTGCGGACGAAGCCGTTTTCACCAACAATGCCAAAGGATTTGTGGAACTTTTATCTTGGTTGGCGATTGGCGCTCGCAGCACAGAAGATCAAGAACATCGCATTTTTGCCTCCGCCGTGGACTGCCCCGTTGGCATGAAAAATCCAACCAGCGGAATGATTGAAATTGGAGCGAACAGCGTGGTGGTGGCGCAACACCCGCACACCGCCGTTTTTGATGGAATGCAGGTGGAAACTCAGGGAAATCCTTACGCTCATTTGGTCTTGCGTGGAGGTCTGCATAGGTCCAACTACCACGTGGAAGACTTGTACGAAGCCAAAAAATGTCTGGAAGCCGCTCAAGTTAAAAACCCGGCTGTGATAGTGGACGCCAGCCACGACAACTGCAAAATCAACGGTGCCAAAAACGCAGTTCAACAGATGCACGTCGTGAGAGAAATCATGTCCACTTTGGCGCTTTATCCAGAGCTCAATTCTCTCGTCAAAGGCTTCATGTTGGAAAGTTTCATCAAACGTGGCAGTCAAAAAATCGAATCCATGAAGCCTGAAGAAGTGGACATGGGCGGACTTTCCATCACAGACCCCTGCCTCGGTTGGGAAGACACCGAGCAACTGCTCCTAGAAATGGCCAACACGCTCGTATAAAAACTCTTTTCATGCAAGAAAATTTTTCAATTCAAATCCCGGCCTCGCCACGCCAAACCCCCCTTTATTTTGGAGAAGCTTTGTTGACGCACTTGCCGGAACTTCTCAAAAAACACGCTCCGGCTCACCGCTACGCTTTGATCACGGACAGCACGGTGGAAACTTTGCATGGGAAAGCTTTGGCTCAGCAATTAAAATCCGCCGGACTCGATTTGACTTTGCTCTCTTTCCCGGCCGGAGAATCCAGCAAAAATGAAGCCACGAAACAGCAGCTCGACCACGAACTTTTGAAGCGCGGATTTGGCCGAGACACGGTCTTGTTGGCCTTGGGTGGTGGCGTGGTGGGAGACATGGTTGGCTTTGTAGCGGCCACGTATTTGCGTGGCATTCCTTTTGTCCAAATTCCGACCACGGTTTTGGCCATGGTGGACAGTTCCATCGGAGGAAAAGTGGGCGTGGACACGCCTTTTGGGAAAAATTTGATTGGCGCTTTTTGGCACCCAAATTTGATTGTGGCGGACACGGACACGCTCTCCACTTTGTCGGAAGAACAAAAGCAAAACGGATTTTTTGAAGTGCTGAAAATGGCCCTGTGTTTGGACATGGAAGCCAACTCCATTGAACGCGCCATGCAACTCAAAGCCAAAATCGTGTCCGCGGACGAACGCGAGTCGGCCCAAAGAGCCGTCTTGAATTTTGGTCACACGGTGGGCCACGCTTTGGAATTGTTGAGCGATTATCGTCTCTTGCACGGATTCGCGGTGGGACTTGGAATGTGGGTGGAAGCCCGCATTTCTTGTTTTCTGGGGCACTTGTCTCCAGCCGATTTCAAAGAAGTGGAGGCACGATTGATCGCTCACGGAACGGACCTTTCTGTCTTGCAACAATACGATCCAAATGCCGTGTGGGACGCCATGCAATCCGACAAAAAAAACCGAGAAGGAAAGGTGAAAATGGTGCTGCTCGCTGGCCTCGGCAAAGTGGTGGACGACGGCGGATTCACCCATCCCGTTTCCAAAGAAGATTTCTTGTCCAGCTTCAAAATCTAATCCCATTTCTATGTCTGAATTGCCCAAAAAAATCATCTACGCCGGAAACGAAGGCTCTTTTTCCTGGGCCGCCGCTCGACTGATTGAAGGAATGGATTTGCCTCTTGAACCTTCCCTCAGCCCGGGACGAGTGATCGAACGGCTCCACGCCGGTGAGGCCTCGCACGGGATGATTCCCTTCCGAAATCCGGACGTGGGAGAAGGCACCATTCTTTCTACGGAAGAAGCCTTTGCACAACTCGGCCTGCCTTTGCCAGAAGCAAAACTCAAAGGCGAAGCTTGGTGGGAATCCTTGCAAGCCATGCATCCCGATTGGATTTTGAGCCACCGCATTCCCCTGCCCGTGCGATTCCACGTCTTGGCAAAACCGGGACTCAAGCCCGAGGACATCACCAGAATCATTGCTTTCACGATTGCTTCCGCTCAGTGTGGCGCAGGGTTTGAACGCGTCATTGGCCGGCCTTTCGACTTGATCACGGACTACAGCGACACCGCCAAAGCCGCCGCCGATCTCCAGAAATTGTTGCAAGACCCAAGCTTGGTGGACCGCGACCCAGAAGTGAAACTCCTCTTGCCCGTGGAACACACGGGAGTTCTCGGCAACGAATGGTGCGCCGTCATGTACGGTTTGGACATCGTTTACCGTGACGTTCAAAATCAACCCGAAGGCAATGTCACCACCTTTGCTCTACTCCGTAACCCTTGGCACAAATGAAATTTGGAATCCTAGGCCATGGCCGATTTGGAAAACTCTGGGCGGAGTGCCTCCGGCCTTTTGGAGACGTTTTGGTGCACGACCCAAACCAAGAAAAAACGGACTCACTCACGGACACTCTGAACGTAGATTTTCTTTTTCTCGCCGTGCCCATGTCCAGCTTTGAGCAAGTCTGCAAAGACATCGCGTCGCACATTCCAGCGCACACGGTCGTGGTGGATTTGTGTTCCGTGAAAGTGCATCCAGCGGAGGTCATGCTCAAAGAGTTCTCAAGCGATCAGCCACTCATTGCTACCCACCCTTTGTTTGGCCCAGATTCCGTGAAAAGCCTCGGCTTGGCAGGGCGAAAAATAGTGGTTTGTCCTTTGCGAGTTGAGCCAGTTCACACACAAAAACTCCTGAACATTTTCGAGAAAATGGAGCTCGTGGTCATGCTTTCCACACCCCAAGAGCACGACGAACAAATGGCCAAGTCTCAAGCTTTGGTCCACTTCATTGGCAGGGGTTTGGCCTCCCTCCACCTCTCTGAACAAGCCATGTCCACGCCCGACTACCAAGCTCTCTTGAAAATCGACAGCGTCGTCAACAACGACACCTGGGAACTCTTCTACAACATGCAGCAGCTCAATCCATTCACTGCCCAAATTCGCCACAGCTTCCTTCAAAAACTCCAAGACCTCAATGACGAAATTGACCAACCGTCTTGCCTAGACGAGTACCGCCAAAACATCGAATTCATCGACCAAAGCATTGTCCATTTATTGGGCCAGCGCATGAAGTGGGCGCACAACATCGGACGCATCAAAAAACAAGAAGGCCAGGCCGTTCGAGACGAAGCCCGCGAACAAAAACTCAAAGCCCTGCACCGTGAACTCGCTGAAAAAGAAGGCGTGCCTCACGAACTCGTGGAAGAACTCTTTGAACAAGTCATGGCCGCCTCACGTTCTCTCCAATCCAAACTTTAATCAAGCAAAAATGCCTGCGTCCCCAAAAACATTTCAAGCCTCGGCCACGGTGCAAATCAATTCTTTGGCTCAGCAAAAAAAAGCCCGCGGCGAACGCATTTACAACCTCAGTGCCGGCGAGCCCATTTTGAATTCCGGGCATTTTTACAAAGCGACCATGAGCCGAATTTTGGACGAAGGCAAAACCCTTTACCCGCCCACGGCCGGCCTAGACGCTCTCCGCAAAACCGCCGCCGATTGGATGAATCGCCACCATCAAACTGACTACAACGCCGCCAACACCATGGTCACTCCCGGTGGGAAATTCGCCCTCCATTTGGCCATGCAATCGCTCTTGAATCCCGGCGACGAAGTGCTCCTTCCCTCTCCGCATTATTTGTCCTACCCTCCCATGTTGGAACTCGTCGGAGCC
>CAYGAB010000002.1:0-26530 GCA_964347725.1 uncultured Candidatus Peribacteria bacterium
CTACAGCATTTTGCTCAGATTTAAAATCAGGATTTTTAATGATCTTTTGTGAAGGAAAAACTTGAATTTCATGAGAATAAACGGCACTAAAACCCAAAACAAATGGTCTCACCAGCACCGAATCATCATTGAAAACTAAAAGACTTGGCGTACTGACTCCAACCTCAACAGCCCAGCCAATCGAAGCAAATAGTTCATCTAAAATTTCTGGAAGTGCGCGGTCAGAAATCCTGCCTTCCAGGACACCCATTGCCCTTGCTTTAGCATACAAGTCTGCCATCAATGATTCCACGGGATGCCTCTCTTTCATCTCTACAAAAGATGGATCCTCTGGACCTCCATTGTTCACCAACTTCATTTGCTTGAATGGCTTCGGCGTCAGTGGCTCTGTTGTCTCCATATTTTCCCTTTTAAAGTACCCAACCTTACGCTGCTTGACAGATTTTAGCAATGTGTATTGCGATTTCTTGGGCTGATGGAGTGGTTTTGAGGTTTTGGGAGCGCTCCCGAGCCGTTTTTTGGAGGCTCAAAAGCTGGCTTGAAATCGGCTCATTTGGGTCCGCGATTTTGAAGTGGCCGATCTTTTGCATGGCGGCGGCGTTGGCCCATTGGTCGCCCCGGCTGGAGTTCAAACCCAAGGGAAATAGAAGGGCGGGAATGCCCAAAGCGAACAGTTCGGCCAGGCTATTGGCTCCCGCGCGGGACACCGCAATGGAAGTGATGGTGTAGATGTCTTTGAGTTCGGTTTTCAGGTAAGGAAAACTCAGGTAATGCGCTTCTTTTACTTGTTCACCCTTGCCCGCGCCCGTGAGGTGAATCACGTCAAAATGTTCCGTGAGCTTGGCTTTTTCTTTCATCACGGATTCGTTCAAAGACTGTGCTCCGCCGGAGCCACCCATCACCAAAAGCACGGGACGATTGCCTGAGAATCCTGTCCAGGCCAATCCTCGCTCACGTTTGCCTTCGAAAATTTCAGCGCGGACGGGGTTGCCCACCACTTCGATTTTTTTCGCCCATTTTTCCAGGCCGAGTTTGGCATCCGCAAATCCCAACAAGATTTTTTTAGCCATCGGAGCGGTCAGACGAGTTGCCAAACCTGGAATGGCGTCCGATTCGTGGATGATGACGGGGATGCGTCTCAGCCAAGCGGCCCACACCACGGGAACGGCCACAAAGCCTCCCTTACTGAAGACTAGGTCGGGCTTGAGACGGCCCAACTTCCACCACGCCTGTGCCACGCCGATCGGAATTCGGAATAAATCGATCAAGTTTTGCAGGTCAAAGTATCGGCGCAATTTGCCCGTGGACACGGCCTCAAACGGGATTCCGGCTTCCTGAGCCAGATTTTTTTCTGGCCCAGTGTGAGATCCCATGTAAGAAATCTTGAATTTAGTATCTGGAGAGTTGAGGCCTCGCAGCGCCTCGGCGATAGCGAGATTGGGCAGGACGTGCCCGGCCGTACCCCCTCCTGTCAGGAGCGTATGCATAAGATGTGGTTTCTTTTGAAATATTGAGTAAAACACCAACGCCCAGCAAAGTGAGCACCATGGACGAGCCCCCATAACTCATGAAAGGAAGCGTGATCCCCGTGATTGGAAACAAAGACGTGTTCACCATGATGTTCAGAAAAGATTGCGCTCCAATCCAGGTGCTGATCCCCCCCGCCACCAACATGGCGAATTTATTGGGCGCGTGCCGAGCGATCTGCAAACCTCGGTAGGTGATGACAAAGTAGAGGCACACCAAGAGCGCCGTCCTCACAAAGCCAAGCTCCTCCGCCGAAGCCGCAAAAATGAAGTCGTCCGTGGCCTGAGGCAACCAATAGGATTTTTGCACCCCTTGAGTCAGACCTTTGCCCCAAAATCCGCCACTCCCAATCGCAATGTTCGCTTGACGAGTCTGCCAGCACTGTTCTTCTGTGCATTCTTCCGGTGGGCTGAAAAAAGTCACCACACGCTCTCTGGAATGCGAAGAACTCATGATCATCGCCAGACCCAGAAATATTCCGATTCCGCCGCCGATCACAAAATGCCGCCAATTGGCTCCAGACAAAAGATAGAGAGACCCAGCAATGGCTGCCAAAACCGCTGCCGACCCCATGTCCGGCTGAATCAAAATCAAGCCCACGGCCGCCCCTGACCACAGAGCAAATTTCAAAAATCCTTCCCTCCAATCTTGGAGTTGCGCCATGCTCATTTTGTCGGCCAACATCGTGCTCAAAAACACAATCAATCCAAATTTTGCAATTTCCGAGGGCTGCAAAGAATTGATGAAAGGCACGCCCGGAATGTTGATCCAACTGCTCGCAAAAGTCCCGTTGTTTGCTCCTCCTCCAACCAGCACCACCACCAAAAGCGCCAGAGCAATTCCGTAAACAAGCGGGGCGGTTTTTCTCCAAAATCGATATGGGATTTTCCAGGCCACCAACATGGCGATGAGCCCAACTCCCACACGCATCACGTGATTTTTCAAGATGAGGTAACAGTCCACCGCGTCACTTGCGCAATCCGGATATTCCATTCCCGCCGGCGCTGAAAGTCGAATGGATTTGGGCACTCCAATGGACGTGATCATCACCGTTCCCACCACCAAAAGGGCCAAAACAGCGAGCAACAACCACCGATCATAAGGCGCCGATCTCTTCATATTTCGAAACTAAACTGGAAGGATTTCCAGTCTAGCACGAAGCTTGGGACCGAGCCAGTGAAGGATTAAGAGGCTCTGGCAACTGGGACGGGAACAGCCGCAGCTGGAGCTGGCGTGGCGGGATTATTAGCTGGGGCTGAACCTGGATCCACAATGGGTTCGTCTGTGGGAACGGCGGCGGGTGCGGCGTCAAATTGTGCGGCAATGACCGTTTCATAATTGGCTTCATCTGCTGCAAATTCGGCCACTCGAACCATGGACTGGATCAAGCCTCGCTCGTACTCACTTGGCCGAACGGGAGATCCCGGAGCCACCATGGCACGCAAGGCATTGAGAAGACTTGCTGCTTTCCCAACCACAAAACTCTCTGGTGGAATTGCGGCATTCGTCCATCCAAACAAGAATAAAATGTTTTCATTCATGAATTTTCTCGCTGCTGATTTTTGCGCAGGAGTTCCATTGTTCATGCTATTCAGCAGGTTGCTGAATTGATTTTGGTTGAGGTCCAAAACGGGCAAATAATCATCCAAAAGTCGATCGTCGTTGTGGGCACTGAGCACGGCATAAGCCCGCTCAGCATTGGCCCCAGAACGAACGATGTCCATTCCAAAGCCTTTGTAATGGGCTCTATTGTCTCGCTCTCTGTTCGTCTCCGATCGTCTCGCAGGTCTCGGGTAAAGAGTCGCAACACCCAATCCTAAATAAGACAGAAGGCGGCTTGACCCCTCCAATCCAAAGACATGCCCAAGAACGTTGAGCATTGACATGGCCTCTCCTGGCTCCATCTCACGAGCGATTTCTGTCACGGCATCTCTCAGGCTATTGATGGAGGGATTGCTCAAAACCTGGCTCAATCGTTCTGGAACCCTCATGTGGTTGTCACGCATCAAGGTGATGAATTCAGCCCAGGCTCGACTAGAAGCTGGATTGGACAAAGACCATTTTGATATTTTCCCATGAATCACCTTGCCAGCTTCATCTTTAGCTTCATCCGCTTCTACTCCAAGTCCAGAGAAGAATCCAACTCCTGAATTGGCAAGATCGTCAGGAAGTTCTCCCAACATCCTGTTGGCAGTACTCCACAAACCAAGCAAGCCGGGCATCAGCTTTTGCTCAGCTTCTGAAGGAACGGAAGACGGCATTGAAACAGTCGGAATGACTTCAGGCCCATTGGAAGCTACCTCGGTGGAAGGATCGGGTTTCCCAAACAAATCCCCACCCCACCCAGCTTCTAAAGCACCACCAGCACCTCCAACAGCAAAGGCTGCAAGTGCGGCAAATGGTGTCAAGATTCTTGAGCCATAGTGCCCTGCGCTGCCGAGGAGTTCTCTTATGGATGTGCCTTTCGCTTTCGCTTCTGAGGAGCTGTTTTTCACTTCAGCAAACTTAGCTTCCCACATGAAGTTCGCCGTTTCTTTCATGGCGTACCATCCACGTCGCAAGGTCCTTTTTGCAAGTTCAGGAACGGTCAACACAAGATTTCCCACTCCTCTTGCTAGGCCCCTGACCGTGGTCAAAGCTCCACGCCCCAAAGTTCCCAAACCTGTTCCAATAGCAGAAATGCCCACGTAAGCCGCGCCTCCAATGGCTGCCAATCCCAATCCTGCGGCAATTTGCCTTTGCTTGGTTCCTTGTCGGCCAATCACCCATTGGATCCCATCGTCCACCGCTTGTCCATTCCTTAAGCTAGCCGCAGACACATCCGCCCTCTCAAAAGCGTAATCCACCATGGCTTCCAGTTCCGCTGCCGTGACTCCTTCTTCACCGGCATGCTGAGTTAAGAGGATTTGGCGAATCCTTTCATCGTCGATGCGTTCAGCCCGTAGGCGAACCACATCGGCTGGCATTTGTGAATTGCGTGCTCGGGATCCCATTTCCTGATTCTGCTGAGTCTCCTGATTGCGTCTTCTCCTATTGCGCACCCAACGAGCAAGGAAGTTGTCCGCTCCCGATTCCTCGGGATCTTCATACTCTCCCAATCTTTCCATGACTACATTTTGAGGTGAGAATGCTTCTCCCAAAACGGTCAGCACTTCTTGGTAGGCATTGGCGAGCGATCTGTGATTAGCAAGTGTTTCATTGAAATCCTCATACTCCCAAGATTCTGGCTCTGAGTCCTCATCACGAACAGTGCTTTTTACACGCATGGCTTCGTTTACAAACCGATTCCAAATTCTTAAGTTAGAACGCTCTTGAAACAAAGGACTCAAGCGTTCATTTTCTGCCAAAGCAAGGTCCAGTTGATTGCCGTCTGGATAGTTAAGATACCCACTCAGCATTCTTTTCAAATCATCTTTAGTCTGATCTAAATCTAGATTGCGATCACTACCAGAACTCTCCAAAATGGCTTCATCCCTCAAGCGTTTGTTTCCAGCCTGGACACTGACCCCAGGATGCTCACAAAATACATCAGACAGCTCTCTGTATTCCTGAATGAAACCGCTCATGTCTTCAGCAGAAACATCATTGGCCAGCAATAAACGTGCCAAACGACTGGCTTCTAACCCCCATACACGGCTTAAGGCTGTTTCAATTCGCCCATTCATTGCGGCGCGTTCTTCTGGAGTCCATCTTCTTTCCTCTGCCATTATTTTTCCATCGTCAGTACGGCCTCTCCCTCGAAAGGCTCTCCGATCCATTCTCTCAGCTTCTCTTCTCAACATCGTCACCAACTCGTCATGATTTTTACAATCACGCCAATTGTTTTGTGCGCATGACACCAGTTCAGGAATCATATTCCTGAGTCTACCTTCTTCAAATATTTCTGGAAATGCAGCTTCAGGACCCTTCTGTCCGATTAAATCACGTATTTTTTGCAAAGCTCTATCGCCTGGATCCCCTGCGAGCGCTGGCGAAGCACCAGCACCCCTACCTCCCCTTTCTTCAAGAATTTCTGAAAATACTGATTCAGCTCCTTCACGTCTAATTAAATCGCGTACTTTTTGCAAAGCTCTATCGCCTGGGTCTCCTGCGGACTCTGGTGGCACGACCTCTGAGCCTACGACTTCGGCTTCAGGTTCAACTGTAGCGGGTGCTGCCGACACAGTCCCTCCCGTGACCAACATTCCTTCTTCATTAAAACGAAGGTCTCCAGGCACGTCACGCACAGCAGCCTTCAGCAGTCTCAGGAATTTCTCTCGATCTCCCCTTCTTAAGGCCATTGGATTAGCACCATTATCCCGATACGCTCTCCCGTTGTTCTCGACCATCACCTTTCCATTAGCTTCCACATAAACCTTTGTCACAGCCCCCTGTTCGCCAATGGCCAAGTTGCATTTTACTGTAAAAACTCTTTCCACCTCAGCCAAATCGACAATGGGCTTAGGTGTGCCAACAGCAGGCTTGGGGGCACCAGAAGTCGCACTACTTCCAGATGAGACTTGGCGTACTTCACAAGTCACCAGCCCATCCTCATCAAATTCGAAAAATCTACCAGGGTATTGGCCATTGATTACTTTCAGAAAATCTTCCTGGAAGCCTTTATTGTTCTTCTGAGAGAAATTATGCATGTCTGGAGCCCCCTGAACTTTAAAACCAACCACTCCATCTGTAACCTTCCACTGAAAATCGAGATTGCGAATGTTCATTGTTCCGTTAAAGCCTGTGGCCAGCTGCCTATCTACATTTGACCTTTCTGCTTCAGGAGGTCTTGTTCCTGATGGTGCTGCAGCGGGTTCTGGAGTCGCCTTGGGCGCCTTTTCCTTAGGACGGAGTACGAGTCCTGCTCTAAAGAATGAATCGTCAGGAATAAGTTTGAACTTAATAGCAGCAGTCACCAAATCATCTCCGGTTACGGCAAACCGCTTGACTTCTGCTAAGTCTTCCTTCGCAAAAATGATCACTCCATCATGCACTCTGAACGTCAAAGAGAAACCTGAGCTAAAGTTCACCGTATGCGCCTCCATATTCACTCTTTCTTCCAGCTCGTCGACAAACTCCAAACGCGCACCACCCTTCTTTTTTGACGCCAAATTTTGTTCTAATTCTGGTTCTGGTGCTGCCTTAGACGGCTCAGTAGCAGGAGCCAATTTTGGTGCTATGATGTTTTTCACAGCGCTCACTGTTCTAGAAATCACTGCACCGTGCCCATCTGAGCTAGGAATATCAGATGCATTTCCAGATGCCTTGCAAGTCAAGCGCCCCGCCCCATTAAATTCAAAATCAAAAGGCGATACGTCTTTTAGAATTTCCAGAAACGCACTTTGATGCGCTGTTTCCAAAACCACCCATGCATTCTCCCCCTTGAACTTATCGTACAATTTCCTCACGTTCACAACACTAACAACCCCATTTTCAACACTCCACGCGGCCGACGCGGAATTACCTTGTTCATCAAACAGTTCCATTGAGCCCGTCAAATTTGTCGCCAACTGTGCAATCTTTTTTACTGACGATGCAGCAGTAAGTTCAGATGTCTCAGCAGCTGCGCTACTTCCAGATGGTATTTTGCTTTCTGCCATGGCAAGCGGGTGCTTACAGGCCATCTAAATTTAGGCCTTAAATCAAAATACTGGATAAAAAGAATTCTGTCAATGGCTCTTTGGGAGCGCTTTGCGGAAGAATGGCGTAGTCTGAGGGCATGAAAAAGACTCTACCAAGCTCTCTGGATCAGTTTTGGATTCATTTTGCGCCGCTCGGTTTGGCCCTTTTGGCTGCGGATCAGATCAGCAAAGCCTGGGCGCAAAGTGCTCTTGGCAATCTGCAAGACGCTCCGCGTCTGGGCTTTGAACTTGCGCTGAATCGTGGCATTGCCTTTGGACTTCCCATTCCTTCCCTATTGAGCATGGGTCTCACGATTTTTATCCTTGGATTTGGGGCCTATTTGGTCGTAAAAAATCAACTTTGGCGGGACGCCTGGCACAGAACTGGGCTGGCTTTGCTCTTGGCCGGCGCGCTGGGCAATTTGATCGACCGCCTGCGTTTTGGCTACGTCGTGGATTTCATCAAGGTTTATTTTTGGCCCAACTTCAATCTGGCCGACGTGTTCATTGTGCTGGCAGTCGTGCTCTTTTCCTGGGAATTCATTGTGAGGGAAAAGCAGATTCAAGAAATATGAAAGACCCAGTGCAAGCCGCTATCGATAATTATGAATCTGCGAAAGCAGCGGGGACACTAAAAATACTGTCTTCGCTGGCTGACCTGGAATCACAGCAAAGTGATCAAATTCAGCTAAATTCAATCACTTAAGTGCTCGTATTTTACCAAATTCGGCGGTTTCGCCCTACAAAGCATTTTTCAATTGCTCTCTCAATGCTGGCAAATCTTCGCGAATCGTCCCCCAAACTGCTTTCAGATCAACATCGAAGTATTCATGGACCAACTTATTCCTCATCCCAATGATGCGTGGCCATTCTATCTCTGGCAATTTGGCGATCATGTCTCGTGACAGCTGACGAGCAGCCTGCCCAATAACTTGAAACTGCCGGATCACGGCATCCTGCATCATTTCACTATTTGCAAACTCCTCAAATTCAACATCTTTTGTGTAGAAAAGAATTTTCTCAGTCGATTCGAGCATGTGCTCTATGTAAAGCCATTCATTCTTCATGAAAAATCACTTTTAAATCCTGCATCACATAGGGGCGGATTTTTGGGCTCAAGGAAGCTTCTGTCACTAAATCGACCTTATTTTTATTCCCCAGTGACTTCTTGAATTCCTCTTCTACTGCAACGAGTTGAAACAATGTGATTGGTTTTTTGAATCGCACCAACAAGTCAAAATCACTGTTTTTTTTTGCATCTCCACGAGCACGCGAACCAAACAAAGCTAAATAAGAAACGCCTTCTTTTTTGGCCACTGGAACCAATTGCCCCTTCATTTTTTTGAAATCTTCTTCAGTCATGCCCCCATTCTACCACTAAATCGCCTCCAATTCCAACTTCAGGGCGGCTTCCATCACGTCCACGGGCACTGGTTTTTCCAGGCCTGGAGTGAGGCGTTTGAAGAGCGCCACGGCTTGGCTTAAAAACCATTCCTCTCCTGAAATCAAGTGGGGCACTTGAGCCGCCAAAGCCTGTTCCAAAAAGAGACTGGTCTTGCCGTAGACCGCGTCCATGGCCACCTCCACCTTCTCCCAAACAGGATAAGGCGCCAAGCTGGTTTGACGGTCGGAGTCACCCATGGCGGTGGCGTTGATCAAAATCTGTGGACGGCCTTCAAAATGATTCAATTCTTCCACCCAATTCATCTGTAGACCTGCGGCTTTGGCTCCTTCCACAAAAGCCTTTGCTTTTTCTCCGGTGCGGTTCCAAATGGAAACTTGAGCCCCCATTTTGGCCAAAATGTAAGCGGCGGCTCGGCCCGCTCCTCCGGCTCCCAAAATCAAAACTTCCACGTCCTTGAGAGAAGGCATCGCAGCCAAAATGCAGTCCATGGCTCCTTGAGCATTCAAATTCCATCCTTGGATTTTCCCATTTTGCAGGCTCACAAAGTTCACCGCGTTGATCACTTGAATGTCCTGAGGAACTTCTGTCAGCCACTCCACGGACGGCGACTTAAAAGGGTCCATCATGAAAATTCCTTTCACTTCTCCAGATTGCAGCTTTGCTTTCCATTCGGGAAAGGCTTCTAGAGCCACGTCTTCACAAGCAAAAGAATCCTCCATGCCAAGCGCTTCAAAAGCGGCATTCATGACTGGCTCCAAGATGAAATTCTGGAGCGGATGACCAAGGATTTTGAAAGAAGACATGCTTGAATTAGGCTACTTTTTCGCCATTTTAGCAAGTCCCTCGACAGCATGCAAGACCTCCATCGGAATCATCCACACGGTGGTGTTGGATTGATCGGAAGAAATGTCATTGATGGACTGCAAGGTTCTCAGGTGTAAAGCGCCCGGCTCTTGCCCCAAAATGGCCGCTGCTTTGGCCACGTTTTCGGCGGCTTCAATTTCCCCTTTGGCCTTGATGACCATGGCTCGGCGTTCTCGTTCAGATTCGGCTTCTTTGGCGATGGTGCGCTTCATGTTCTCAGGAATGATCACGTCTTTGAGCTCGACGTTGACCACTTGAATCCCCCATCCGTCCGTCATTTTGTCCACAATGTCTCTGATTTGCTCAGAAATTCCGCCTCGATTGGACAAAAGGCTGTCCAAAGTGACTTCTCCCACGGCATTTCGCATGGTGGTTTGTGCCAATTGGCTGGTCGCGTAGAAGAAATTTTGAATCTGAATCACAGATTTCGCCGCGTCATTGACCTTGAAATAAACCACGGCGTTGATCGCAATAGAAATATTGTCTTTTGTGATCGCCTCTTGAGTGGGAACGTCCACCACCAAGACACGCATGTCCACTTTGGTCATGGTTTGCAAAACCGGAATCACAATGCTCCAGCCCGGCTCCACGATTTTAGAGAATTTTCCAATGGTGAATTTCACACCTCGTTCGTATTCTTTTACTTCACGAATCAAAGTCACACCCAAGACCACCGCAAGAACAAGGATGGGAAAAAAGAGAGGCCACATAGAGAAGAATGGTTAAGAAGTGAGAAAATTCCAGTTGTCCAACAAAATTTTGTGGAGCAATGGATAAGGCAAATCAAGCCCATGGTACACCACTCCCTTGTCCAAATGCGACTCAAATTCGCCCTCGGACAAAATGGCCAGATAATCTTGATACAAGCCCTTCACCCACTCGGTGTTTTTGTCGTTGGTGCTGGTCACCACGGTGCTGGTCCCAAACAAAATCCTGTCCTGATGCGCGTCAAAAAATGCCTGAAAAGCTTCTTCGTGCTGAGAAATAGAGCTCAAGCCATCGTGAACATAAGTGATGTGACCAAAACTTGTGTCCACATAGAGATTCGGATGAGCGTCCATGAGTTCATCCAAGCGATCCAAATTTTTGCTGGACAGACAGAAGTGTGGGCAAATCACGGGCAAATCTGGATGCAAGGTCAGCAAAGCGTCCAGCTCCTGCCCATATTCGCTCGTGTTCACGGGCAGCATCAAAATTCCGCCCAAATTGGTCAATCGTGAGTAAAAAGCGTCCAACTCCACAGAAGCCAAACTGATGCTGTGCGTGTAAGAATAGCCATTGTACATCTTCACTCCAAGCGCACCTTTGTCCAAACATTCGTCCACCTTCTCCACCAAAATGGGGTCCTCTGGGTCAATGGTGCAGAAAAAATCAAATTCCTCTGGATAGACTTTCACGGTTTTCATCACGGCTTCTTCGTTGGTTTTGTAGAGGCCCAAATTTTTGTCCTCTTTTTCGTCAAAATAGAGCAAATCTTGAGGCATCACGGCGAGCACGGTTTTCTTGATTCCCAGTTCTTTCATGACCGTTTGGATCTTGACCACGTCTGGCAAGCCCTCAATGGATTCGTGCACGTTCACCAGGGCAGGCAAAGGCTTGGCTCCCAAAAAGGCCTGCGCCAAAAACAGGAGCGGCAGAGAAAGCAAAACCAAGAGGTTAATTCGCTTCATAAAATAAGATTAGCGTGGAAAGGTAAAATCATTATGTCAGAATGGTGGCACAATGCAAATTTAGAGCTTTTTTGCTCGCAAGCAATTTTTATGCCATAATCCACGCATGAAATCTCAAGAAGTCAAAATCGATTTTGCGGTGGGCGGGCAAGCGGTGTTGGAGGGCGTGATGATGCGATCGCCGCGTTTTTACACCGTGAGCGTTCGTGATGAAAAGGGCGAAATTCAGATGCAACAAAAGCCTTTCATCAGCCTGACGGAACGCCGCCCTTGGCTCAATGTTCCTTTGATTCGTGGAATGGTGCACATGGTGGAGTCCATGGTTTTGGGCTACCGCAGTTTGGATTTTTCCAATGAAGTGCTCATGGGTGAACCTGAGAAAGAAGCTCCCGACTCAAAATGGACCACTCTTTTCTTGGGTGTTTTTTCTGTTTTGACCATCGTTTTGAGCTTGGGGCTCAGCATCGCAATGCTCAAAGTGCTGCCACTTTTTGTGGCCGAACAAGCCGCCAAACTGTGGCCGGTGGTGCAAGAACATTACGTGCTTTTCAACTTGATTGATGGTGCCACAAAAATCGCCCTTTTCATTGGATACATTGGCTTTCTGTCTCTGTTCAAAGACATTCGACGAGTCTTTCAGTACCACGGTGCCGAACACAAATCCATCTGGACCTACGAATTGGGGCTGCCTTTGGACGTGGAAAATGCCCGCGCTCAAACCCGATTCCACCCTCGCTGCGGAACCAGTTTTATTTTCATTGTGATTTTGATGAGCATCGTGATTTACACCATTGTTCCGCCTGCAGACGGATTTTGGGGTAAACTTCTAGAGCGTCTTGCCGTGATCCCCTTGATTGCGGGCAGCAGCTACGAACTTTTGAAGTGGAGCGCCAAGCATCAAAAAAATGTGCTGGTCCGACTTTTTGTTTGGCCGGGCCTCATGATCCAAAGGCTGACCACTCGTGAACCCGACGATTCCCAACTGGAAGTGGCCCTGCATTCCTTAAAAGCTTCGCTCAATGGAAATTCGTAAAATCGACCAAAAGCGTCCAAAAATTGCCCTGCTCATTGCTAGGTGGACTCCAATTTTGGGCGGACGACAACTCCTGGTTTTGAAGCTGGCTGAAGCTTTGGCCGCAAACGGATACGACGTGGAGATTTTGTCCAGTGGCAAAGCTCCCAAACTTCCTCCTCACGCTGAATTCAAGTCCTTTCCTCGGTTTGGCTACGCTGCTTTTTGTTTTGGGTACTTGCTCTTAAATAAAAAGAAATATCGCCTCACCCACGCTCACTCACGCATGGCCACCCTCGCCATGAAATTGGCCTCCATTTTCACTCACACGCCGAGCGTGGTGACCGTGCACTCCACGCATTTGTTCACTCGAAGTTTTTCCTTCAAAAAATGGCTCGACCAACTGATTTATCTGAAAGCTCACTACACGCAAGAAGTCAGTGCCACTCATCATTTTTTAAAAGCCAAAAACAAAAACAAACCCGTTCTGGTCATTCCGCATGGAATCGACCTTCAGGTTTTTGACGATTGTGAAGTGGAGCGTGACCCTCGGCTTTTTCACGCCCTTTTTGTGGGAGAATTGAGCAAAAGCAAAGGAGCGGACGTTCTGCTGAAGGCCGTGCAGAAACTCATTCAGTCGGATGATTTTTTGCAGTCGCACAAGGAATTCCATTGTCACATCGTGGGCGACGGGCCGGAGCGCAAAGCCCTGAAAGCTTGGTCCAAAGCCAATGGCATGGAAAAATGGATTCATTTTCATGGCTACCGGCGCGGAGAAAAATTGATCGAACTTTATAAAAGCTGTCACCTATTTGTGCTGCCTTCTCGATTAGAAGGAATGCCCCTCACCTTGCTGGAGGCTTGCGCCGCTCGGCTCCCGATTTTAGCCACTCAGACCGGCGACAACGCTGAATTCGTGGTGGAAAACAGCAATGGACACCTCATTCCGCCTGGAAACGTGGACGAACTCGCCTACTATTTGGAGCGTTTTGCTCTCAATCCCTCCCTCGAAAAAATGGGCGAGGCCAGTTACGTTTTGGTGCAAGAACACTACGACTGGGCTTCCATTTTGGACAAATATTTGCGTGTTTACGCACAGTTGCCGTCCTCGCACAGTGAGACTTCACGCCTTCCTGTTTGGAAAAGTCCCAGCATTTTATTGAAGGAAAAAGCCTACGAACGCGCCACACTTCCCACCACGGCTTTGAATTTTTGCTTCACGGTGAACGTGGAACAGCCCAACGCTTCTGAAGAACTCCCTCACGAAGTGGTGCACATCCAACCTTTTCTGGAACGTCTTTCTGATTTCACAAGCGGTCTAGGAATCCCAAGCACCCTTTTGATTCAAAGCGATCTGCTGCCACCTTTTGCCGAAGAATTTCGCGCCATGCAATCTCTTGGCCACGAACTGGGATTCAAAGTTTCCCAGCCTCAATGGAACAACCCACCTGATCGGAAAAAAGTCCTGAGGCAGCTCAGAGAATTGGCTGAAATTCATGAAATTCCCAATTGCCATTTTGTACGAATTTCCGCTGATTTGTCGGAAGAAGACTACGATCTGCTTCAAGAACACGGCTTTGACAGTTTGCCCGTGAGTGAAGATCCTTTACCACGGCTTGAGTGGCGCTTTGGAGTTCCCCACGGCCACCCCACCCCCATGAACCTTTTGAATTTCTTGACGCTTTCAGAAGATAAATTGCTGAAATGCGTGAATCGTCTTCGAATCGAACAAAAAGCCAGAAAAATGCCGAGCTTCCTCATTTTTGAGTGCAATAGCTGGGAATTTCAATCTCGGGACGACATTCCTTACGCCAGTGGCCAAAACTTCACGGAACTGGCCAAGCGACTCGCCTTTTTGCGCGAGCACATGGACCTAAATTTCATGAGCTTGAGTGAATTTTGCGAATCTTGTAAAGTGCAAAAACCATGAGTTACCTTTTCACTTCCGAGTCCGTCACTGAAGGGCATCCCGATAAAATCGCGGATCAGATTTCCGATGCCGTTTTGGACAGCATTTTAACCCAAGATCCTCAGGCACGTGTGGCCTGTGAAACCTTGGTGACAACGGGGCTGGTTTTGATCGCTGGAGAAATTCGCACGGAAGCTTACGTGGACATGCCGGGCATCGCTCGAAAAGTCATTCACGACATTGGCTACAACGACGCGTCTTACGGCTTTGATTCAAAGGCTTGCGCCGTGCTCAGCACCATTGACGAACAAAGTCCGGACATTGCCATGGGCGTGGACACGGGTGGAGCCGGAGACCAAGGAATGATGTTTGGATTCGCCGTGGATGAGACTCCTGAACTCATGCCCCTGCCCATTCATTTGGCCCACGAATTGACTCGTGGTTTGGCCCAACTTCGCAAAGATGGCACGCTTCCTTATTTGCGTCCCGACGGCAAAAGCCAAGTCACGGTGGAGTACAGCGACGACGGAATTCCAGAGCGAGTGAGCACCGTGGTTTTGTCCACTCAGCACGACCCTCATGTGTCTCAGCAACAGATTCGAGAAGACATCCTTGTCCACCTTGTCCAGCCGGTCTGCGGTGACTATTTGAGCAAAGAAACGGTCTTCCACATCAACCCCACGGGCCAGTTCATCATTGGTGGTCCTCCCGGAGACTGTGGTCTGACCGGTCGCAAGATCATTGTGGACACTTACGGCGGCATGGGTCGTCATGGAGGCGGATGTTTTTCTGGAAAAGACGCGACCAAAGTGGACAGAAGCGCCGCCTACGCCGCTCGACACGTGGCCAAAAATTTGGTGGCCGCCAAACTCGCTCGCAAGTGTGAAATCCAATTGGCCTACGCCATTGGCATTGCCGAACCCGTGTCCATTCACGTGAACAGCTTTGGAACCGGCGTCCGTCCCGACTCCGAATTGGCCGATTTGGTGCGAAAACACTTTGACCTCACGCCAAAAGGCATCATTGAAAACCTGAAACTCCGCCGCCCCATTTACCTAAAAACCGCCGCCTACGGTCACTTCGGCCGAAAAGACCCCGACTTCACTTGGGAAGCGGTGGATAGAGTCAAAGATCTAACCTAATTCTCCATGTCTCTTCCTTCTCAAATCAAAGATCCTTCTCTCGCCCCTCAAGGCCTCAACAACTTGGCCCTTGCCGAAGAAAAAATGGGTGCGCTGATGAAAGTGCGCGAACGCTTCGCTAAGGAACGCCCTTTTGAAGGACTCCGAATTGGCCTGGCCCTGCACATCACGAAAGAGACGGGCGTTTTGGTGCGGACCCTCAAGGACGGCGGAGCCAAAGTGGCCATCACGGGGTGCAATCCTTTGTCCACTCAAGACGACGTGGCCGCGGCTCTGGCGCAGGAAGACAACGTGTTGGTCTACGGTCACAAAGGAGAAAGTTTGGAAGATTACGATCGCTTTTTGGAAGCGGTGCTGGCCTTTAGACCGAACGTCATCATTGACGACGGTTGCGACCTCATCACGGCCCTCGTCACCAAACATCGGGATTTGTTGCCCGAGGTGATCGGAGGCTGTGAAGAAACCACAACAGGAATCCATCGCTTACGAGCCATGGAAAAAGACGGAGCCTTGCCCTTTCCCATGATTGCCGTGAACGACAATTTGACCAAGCATTTGATGGACAATGTCTACGGCACGGGTCAGTCCACACTGGACGGAATTTTACGAGCGACCAACGTGATGTTGGCTGGAAAAACTCTGGTGGTGGCCGGATACGGATCTTGTGGAAAAGGGGTGGCCATGCGAGCGCGTGGCATGGGCGCTCGAGTTTTGGTGACGGAGGTCAACCCTTTCAAAGCTTTGCAAGCGCACATGGACGGCTACCAAGTTTTGCCCATGGAAGCAGCCGCAACTCTGGGCGATGTCTTTGTCACCGTGACGGGAAATGTTCACGTGATCACCCTGGAACACCTGCGCAGCATGAAGTCCGGCGCCATTGTCTGCAATAGCGGCCATTTCGACGTCGAAATTGATGTAAATGCCCTGAGCCTCGCTGCAACAAAAATCGAAGACGTGAGGCCGTCTATGCAGCGATTTACGCTGACAACCGCCCACGGCAAGACTCACCACGTTTACATTTTGGGCGAAGGCCGATTGGTGAACCTAGCCGCGGCCGAAGGCCACCCAAGTGAAGTCATGTCCCTCAGCTTCTGTGGCCAAGCCCTGGCTTGTGAGTACTTGATCCAAAACCAAAAAGAGCTCCAGGCCGGCGTTCACACCTTGCCCGAAGCTCTCGATATGGAAATTGCCCAACTTTATCTGACCGCGGAAGGCCTTAAGATTGACTCTCTACGCCCAGATCAATTGGCGTACCTTCAGGGGTGGCAGTGAGACCCGCTGTGTCCGCTTCTGAGACAAGGTAATGGTAAGTGTTGAATGTTTCCTCTCCCAATTTTTGTTCAAGGACGATTTCTTTGATGGGACGAGTGTCGTTCAAAAGTGTGGTCACAAAGAATGATCTCTTCTCTTCGCAGTTTTTCTGTTGAGTCTCTTGAAAATACACAATTTGCTTCTCAGGATCGTAAGCCGACTGATACTCCAATTGCCCACAAGCCAAGCCTAGAAAAGGATGATCGAAAGTGTACAGATTATTATCATCCCCTCCAATATTCATTGGCTGTTGCTTGGATTCTTTTTCTGAAAGCTCCTCCCTTGGATGGACGATGGAAGTCAAGAAAAACTCTTTGTTCACTCCTTCAATTCCCATTGAATAAACTTCATCTGCAATGTCTTTTTTGAATGGGCCCCAGCTACAGGCGCTGAGCAAGAGGCTGGCCACCGTGAGGGTGATGAGGAAACTTCTTTTCATTTTTGAATGGATCAAGATTAAATGCTCTGCAATTGTAACCCGAAAATTCTCTCATAACAAATAAAGCCCCCTGCGAAAGCAGGGGGCTTTAAATTCTCTGTTATTCAGACCTAAAACTAGGTGGTGAATTGGAGAGATGTTCCGCTCAATGGGAAGTTGGAGTAACCCGTCTTGCCCTTGTTGAGGTTGGAATCTTGGATGAGGAACAAAGTATTTTCATACGAATTGTCCGTGTCGTCTCCGACATCTGGCATGTCGTCATTCCAGCTGATGTCAGAACCAGCATTGAGAGAGAATTGAACAGTCCTTGTACCAGTGGAGCTTGGAGCTGCACCAGTCAAGTCACCGTTGACCGTGAAGGTCTCGGTTCCTTCAATTTCTTCATCAATGTAGTCACTTGATCCGGCTACGTATACAACAGAGGCGATCGTGTCACCAGAGGAGTCTTCGTTAAGATCGGCATCAAAGTCAATCGTTCCATCACTTGTACATTCCAATGCAGTAGTGGTGATAACGGTTGCCGTGATCGTGGTAGCTGTTGCACCTGTACAAGTAATTACTGCACCTGCCGTGGTCACACCACGAGCAACGATGCTGTCTCCAAGCGCAAAGCCAGAAGTTGAAGCTACCTGTGTTGTTGTAGCAGCATCCACGATGTTAGCGCCACCATAACTCACCCCACCGAAGTAGAGCTTACCAGTTCCTGGTTGAAGAGGTGCATAAGTGAGTGTGTCACCAGATGCATCTTCGTAAGAAGTGATGGCAGGAGTGAAGGTTGGAAGCGTAGCTGTTAGAGTAGCGATCTGACGAGCGTAGTAAGTACCTCCGTCATTGATCAATACCGTAGCGCCACGTGGAATTCCATTGGCACCACCAGATGAGACAAGAATTGCACTGTCACCGTTGGTACCAGTACCAGCGGAAGTAGCGGTCACACGAACTTCAGTAGCTTCCGTGTCTCCGCTGTTGTCCTTCAAGATAGCTGAGCCAGTGGCTGTGGTTTCACCGAGAACGGCGGTACCACCCACACTAACCGCAACTCCCATAACGGAAGGTACGTTTTCACCGTCGGCCGTCAAAGTGAATTTGAAGACGTCTTGTGAAGACCCAGAGCTTGCGCTCGTTGGGCTGCTGCTTGAAACAGCGACCAAAAGATCGGTGGAGTAGACGGTGTGGTTGCTACCAGTCACGTCAGCTGCAGCGTCATTGGAAGTGTCTCGAGTGTTGGAAGATTGACCAAACGCTTCGTAAGAATCGTCGTAGTCAAAGTCCACACCAAGTGTTGTGCCTGAATCGGCACCATCGGCTTCGCTAGCTGTGTTTGCGTAAACGTAAACACGAGAGTAGGAATCTTTTGGTACGTAGAAGGCGTCGTAAGCCGTTCCGTCACCGACGGAGAAATCAGCTTGTCCAGAAGCGTTTACAGAAGTGGTCACTGTTTCTTCAGTGCCAGCTTCGTTTTCGTAAACGATGGTGAGAGATTCAATTTCGTCTGAATCTGACGTGTTGTCAGTCTTGAAACGCATCTTGGTCACATCCCAAGCTTCATTGGTGGCTTCGAAACGAACAGTGGTCACAGGAACCATGTCAGCGTCCGTGCTTACCAATTGTGAAGATGGGGTGCTACCGTCAGCCATAGCTGTCAAAGAACCGGCAGCAGCGACGGTCACTTCGTAATCTGCCGTAGTGTCAGCCCCATTGGCTGTGGCAGCGGTGAAGGTTCCAGCTCCATCGGTGTCAACGACAACCGTGGAGGTGCGTCCTTCTTCGTCTTGAACGGTCAAGTCAGCAGCAGCAGCAACACTCAAACTAAAGATGTGCCCGTCTGCTGAAGACGTTGGGATGTCTCCCTTGGCAACCAAGGTGACGGTTTGCCCAGCTGGAACAGTGTAGTCGATGTCCGTGAAGGTCACGTTGTCCACCGTTGCGTCGGAAAGAGACTTGGACGAAGTCAATTTGGTGTAAACACCTTCTGAGTATTCGTACAGAGCCACGTTCGTGACGTCTTGGTAAGTTCCCGTTCCAGAAGAATTCAAGCTGAGCTTGAAGGAAGTGATTTGAAGATCGCTAACGGTGTTAGCCTTCAAGTTCAATCCTACTACAGAAAGTCCAGTAGCATTCAGCACAACCGTTTGATCTTGAGGTTGAGAAGCACGAGTGATGGTCAAACGAGGAGGAGCTACCGTTAAGGTAGAACCGTCCATGTCTCCAGCGGTTGAATCACCTGGAGCTGGTGTGACATCGTCTTCAGAAACACTGTCTCCACTAGAAACGTATTCTGAAGTCAAGCCATCCAATTCCAAACTGAACACGAAGGTGTCGTTAGCAGAAGTAGCGGTAGCTACATCAGCCGTAACAGCGTAGGTGCTGGTTTCTTGAGCAACCACTTCCCAGTCGTCGGTGAAATCAATGATTTCAACCGTGCTGGCTGTTGTGGTGGATCCATCCACCGGACCGGCCACGACAGACTCAAGGTTCCCTTCTTCGTCCACTGACCAGATCTTGATGTCGGTCAATTCAGAAGCGGAAGCAGTAGCAGGAGTCAATTCAAGATCGAAATCTTGGATAGAGATGGCGTCCCCACCAGTTGTTACATTGAAGCGCATGAACTCAGCGTCCTTGTCGCCAATACCAATGTTTTGTGATGGAGGATTGTCGGAAGCCAAAGAGAAGTTCAATGCACCCCCTTCAATGCTTCGGCTTGTTGGAGTGAAGGTAGAAGTGGTGCAAGTAGAACCACTGATAGAACCTTCACAAAGGGAAGCTCGGAATCCAAGTACGGCACCGTAACCTACGATGTCCTTGGTTTCTTTGATTTCCCAAGCCATGGTGGAGTTCACTCCTCCCACGATATCTCCGCGGATTTGAAGAGCAGCACTGTCACCCTTTTCCATGTAGAAAGGATCTTCTGAGAAGTCGAAGACTGCGTAGTCTTCTTCCCATGTAGGATCAGCAGCCAATTCTACACCACCCTTGTAAAGAACAAGGTTGGCGAAGTCACCACTGTCAGCACTTCCACCTTGGTAGTAACGGATTTGATCAACCCATACATCCTCAACAGAAGTAGCTGTCAAAGTGACACGTCCCAATACTTCGTCCACTTCACCAATGTCAACCGTACCGGAGACATCTGTGTGGGAGTAAGCAATGGCACCAACGCTAACGCTGGCGGAGGTCATGGTTTCTCCCATAGCTGGGAAATCACCGGAAACCGTTCCGTCGGCTGTTACGTCGTCAGCGGACCAAAGTCCAAGAGCATTTTCAGTTCCTGCAGTGTTGGAAGAAGACATGTCTCCACGTACTTCCAATTCAACCATGGTTCCAGCCTCAACCGTAAGGTCTAGGTTGCTGAAAACAGATTGATTGGTTGTAGAAGAAACAGATTTTTCTGAACCTACTTGTGTGTCGCCCATGTAGAGCTTAACTTTGTCGAAGTTGGCAGCAGAACCAAGACCTGTTCGGGTCAGGGTTAGAGCGTCAACAGCAACGTCGTCAGCACTATCAGAAGCGTCAAGAACAAGTGTGGCGTACACCACCTCGAATCCGTTCAAAGGAATGGATTGAGCTTCTGGTGTGTCAGAAGAAACATAGACCATGAGGTCACCGTCTCCACCTGTGTCTGTATCGGTGTCCGTGTCGGTGTCAGTATCTGTGTCCGTGTCAGTAGAACGGTCAACAGGGTTCTGAGCGTTAACGGTCATTTTAGCAGCGGCGGCACGAGTAACATCGTCAGCAGGGCCGTACATGCCGTTGCTGTAACCATCCACTACAGAGTAGTTGTAAGCGGTTTCTACGTAATCGTAGTACCAAGCGCCAGAAGCTACGTCATCAAAATGAGGTCCACCGTCGGTGAGCGTGCTGAGACCAGCAGCTCCAACGAGGATTTTAGCAGCAGCAGCGCGGTTCACGTCGTCTGAAGGTCCGAACATTCCTGTACGGTTTCCAGCATCGTCAGTGTAACCACCTACGATGCCAAACTTGGCAGCGGTGTTAACGTAAGGTGCGTACCATGCAGCAGCGTCCACATCAGTGAAACCTGCATCGTAGCTAGCGTCAACTTGCTCTTCACCAAGGAAGGCAAGAACGGCAACCTTGGCCAATTGAGCACGGTTTAGAGTGTCGTTTGGACCAAAAGTACCGTCTTCATAACCAGTCATAACCCCTTGCGACGCCATTTCTTCAACGTAGGTAGCGAACCAGTCGCTAGAAGCTACGTCAGAGTAAGAAGCGGAAGCAACACCCGTAAAGCTAACAAAACTTGTTAGCAAAGCGATGAGGCTAAGACCAGCTACGGATTTTCGGAGCTTTCGTGTTACGAAAGATGAAATATCCATGTTGAGTAAAAATTAAGAATTATAAAGTCAGAATAAGCAAACCAGAACGATTGTCAGAATAAGCAAGAGAGCTTATCCACTGCTTCGACCCTTAAAGCAGGGATCCATAAATAAATTAAGATTCGCCCGTGGGCGAGTGTTGTCGAATTTTCAAGGAACGAAGAGAGTAGAGTTCGTAGATCAATCGATTCGTCACTGTATTGCGTGCTGCAACTAGTAACGTGTCCACATGGACAAGTGTTTCAGCTTTTTGTTGACATTGTTACGAATGGTGATCCCAAGGGGACTTGAACCCCTGTTACTGGAATGAGAATCCAGCGTCCTAGACCACTAGACGATGGGACCCTATAAAGGGTGTAACCGTATCAAAAAAAGCGAGTGAGTGGACAAACACGCGCGTAAGTTTATTGAATCCCTTCCAAGCTTTCAATACTTTGCCCATGAGCTGACCAATATTGACATAATACACCGTATCATTATCTTATTTTTGATAAGCTGTCCATTATTTTTCCGACTACCCAAACCCTATTTAAGCTTTAATTCAAGCCAATCTTCAATTATTGACTAAAAGGTCATTTTCTTTATTTAATAAATTCACTCCAAATAAAAAGCCTGCAATTTAAACATAAAAATCGTGGATTTAATTTTGAAAGTTTTGCACATTTCCAGATTGAAATAGACAAATTTGTCGTCTTTGTCCTGTGAAAAGTCTAGTCTAAAAAATGTTGTATTGTTCGCCTACTCATTCCGACTAATCAAATCGTGATTTTCCTTTATTTTAAGCGTCTTTTTGAGTGTCACCTAAGAGTTGGCCCTTTGACTTGCTAATTCTAAAATATATTTTTTTACACTATTTGCATTCAGATGAAAATGCGCTAGAGTGTGTGCGCTTCCTTAAGATCATGGACAACCCCTACCAACAGCTCGGAGTGGACAAGAATGCTTCTGATACAGACATCAAGAAGGCTTATCGTAAAAAAGCTCAGGAGCACCATCCAGACAGAAACCCAGGCAATAAAGAGTCAGAAGCTCAGTTTAAGAAGATTCAAGAAGCCTACGAAGTGCTTTCGGATCGGCAGAAAAGAGCTCACTACGACAGGTTTGGGAATGCCAATCCAGGCGGACCAGGCTTTGGTGGCGGGGGCGACGCACAAGGAGGTGTGAATTTTGACCCCAGTCAGTTTGATGGATTTGCTGACATTTTTGAGAATTTCTTTGGAGGCTTCGGGTTCCAAGGTCAAGGGCCTCAGGGGAACGGCGGGGCGCCAGCGGCACAGAAAGGTCGTGACATTGAGGTGGAAATAGAAGTGAAATTTGAAGAAGCTGTGTTTGGAACCACCAAGCACTTGGAAATCACTAAACCTGAAACCTGTGTGGATTGCGGTGGGAATGGAGCCGAAAAAGGCAGTGCTTTGCACAAATGCACCGACTGCAACGGCCAAGGCAAGGTCCGCGTGAGCCGCCAAACCATTCTTGGGGCCATCAGCAGCATACAGACCTGTGGAAAATGCCAAGGACGCGGCCAAGTCACAGAGAAGAATTGCCAGAAATGCAATGGTGAAGGGCGGGTTCGTCAAAAAAGCGAAATGAGCGTCAACATTCCTAAAGGAATTGAGGACGGAACCACAATCCGACTCTCAAGCAAAGGCGCCGCAGGCTCTCACGGTGGAGGCTACGGAGACCTGTTCTTGCACGTTCGAGTCGCGGAACACCCACAATTCAAACGAGAAGGCCAATCCATTTATTCAACAAAACACATCCACCTTTTGCAGGCAGTGCTTGGCGCAAACCTAAAAGTGGACACCATCCACGGCAAAGAAGATCTTAAATTGAGTGCTGGAATCCAAAATGGCACCGTATTCACACTCAAAGGGAAAGGTTCGCCTTCCCTGAGATCTGAGCGTTTTGGAGATCATTACGTCACCATTGTTGTGGACACACCAAACAAGCTGTCCAAGGCGGAAAAGGACCTTTACGCCCAACTCGCTCGAGAATCCAAAGTCGACGTGCAAGAAAGTGGCTGGCTGTTCTAAATATCTGGAGCATTTGTGCAAAACTTTTTGGGCTTTTTTTGAGCGAAACTGTGTCTAAATTAAACTTAGAAATGGTCAAAATGGACTCTTCCACCTGGAAATGAACCTGCGTCTAGAATTGTTGAAAACTCGGCGGAGCCGAGGAGATGGTGGGTCAGGTGGGGATTGAACCCACGACCATCAGCTTAAAAGGCTGTTGCTCTACCACTGAGCTACTGACCCATCGGGGGGCATTTTAAGGACGATTGAGTCGATAATCAAGAAAAAAATCTGTTTTTAGTTTTTTGGCTCCATGAAACTGACCACAACAATGGCCAAAGCTGGCAGTGCAAACCAAATGTCGTGCTGCTGAACCAGCATCTGAATGAACTGAGACTCCTGATATAAATTTGTCTCCATGACCCGCTGAACGGTGCCTAGCACAAAAGACCCGCCCGTCAGATAAACCACAATGGTGCTGACCATCAAACCTGCATTCAGAAATCCGAAGCTTAAATTCGATAAAATGCGCGTGGCAACAGATCCTTCAGGTAGCACGTCAACCTGAAAGCCTCCCCTGATGGCCAAAAGAACGATGACAAGCACAAAAACAAAAATCTTCACCAACACGAGAGTCTGCTCCCCGACTTCACCCTGCAAAGACGGCGCTGCTGGAAGAATGTAAGTCCTGAATAAATTGCCAATTCCATCCGCCATGAGCACCGCCATGTAAGAGGAAATGATGATTTTTATGGTTAAATTTCTCCCAACAATGAAGCTGTAGGCAATGACCACTCCAAAAAAAACGAGTATCAGCAGGTCCCAAGAAAGTCGCAATGTTTCCATGTTGGCGCAATAAAAACTAAGCCCATCCTAGCAAAAGGCTGGCTGATTTGAAAGAATTATTCCGCAAACCTGTTGAACCTGCCTTATTTTCCTTTGATTAGTCGAAAACATTTGTCAATGGTAAGAAGATGGCTCTTTTTAGCTGAAATTTAAGTTTTGATTAATCGGAATTTCGACTACTCAATATGTTTTAATTCGACTACTCATTTGACTAGTCGGAATCGAATTTCCTTTACAATAAGCCATAAATCGCCTATACACTTGTGATAAGGCGATGGTTTATGTTTTAATCATATTTTATGGTCGACACAGACACTGATTTTTTAACGCTTCAAGAAGCTGCTTTGATCTTAAAAAAGTCCGTGCAAACCGTTCGCCGCCTCGTCAAAAATGGGGAAATACCCGCCCAACAAATCAGCACCCCTCAGGGGTTCCATTACTTAATCCCAAAAGACATTTTGAGGCACAATCAAAGGCCCACGCACGTGGATTTACAGGAGAAGAAGGCGGTTTTGATACCCCACGAAATTCTTTTGACTAATCAAACTCAAAATCCGACTACCCAAGATGAAATTTCGACTACCCAAAATTTAGATCCGACTAGTCAAACAGATTCAGAGTTGACAATTCCGACTAGTCAAAACGAAAATCCGACTACCCAAAACCTTGAGCGCATCCTCATTGGACATTTTCAAGAAAAACAATTCCTCTACCGTGTCTTGAATCAAGTCCAAACCGAACTGGAGTACGAACGCCGCAGACCGCGGTCTTTGTTTGCATATTTGGCGGAATGGTGGACACGCTAGCAAGCGCTTTCACTTGCGATGTGGACAGCTCGGCTCTAAACTTTCTGGGAAATTTCTTTAGCCTCCCCACCATGTCTCTCTTTGCCAACACGCTCGCCCAGCTTGAAAAAGCTGCCAAGCTCTGCCAGCTCAATCCAAACGTCGAAGAAATCTTAAAAAATCCTGAACGGATCATTGAAGTCAGCGTGCCTGTCAAAATGGACAACGGCTCTTTGAAGATTTTTAGAGGGTTTAGAGTTCAACACAACAGCATTCGTGGACCTTACAAAGGCGGCATTCGTTTCCATCCTGAAGTGGACATGGAAGAAGTCAAAGCCTTGGCAACCTGGATGACCATGAAATGCTCGGTGGTCGGAATTCCTCTTGGAGGTGGAAAAGGTGGAGTGGTTGTGGATCCAAAAGCTCTGTCCATTGGAGAACTTGAACGTTTGACCCGTGCTTACACCAATGCCATTGCGCCTTTCATTGGACCTGACTTGGACGTTCCTGCGCCGGATGTCTACACCACACCTCAAATCATGGCTTGGATTGCCGACGAATATTCAAAATTGCACGGAAGAAATAAGCTGGGAGTCGTCACTGGAAAAGCAGTGGGCGTGGGGGGTTCTGAGGGTCGCGATGTGGCCACGAGCCAAGGTGGCATTTACGTTCTAGAAGAATACTTTAAAGAAAATGGCCTCAGTGTGGCTGGAAAAACAGCCGCCGTGCAAGGTTTTGGAAACGCAGGCGCTCACGTGGCGGACATGCTTCACGACATGGGCTTTAAAGTCGTGGCGGTCTCGGATTCCAAAGGTGGCCTCCACTGCGAAGGTGGTCTTGACCCTCGTCATGCCATGTCTTGCAAAATGGACCAAGGCAAGGTGGACGCGTGTTTTGCAAGTGGACAAGTGTGTCAAAGCATCAGCAATGAAGAACTTTTAGCATTGGACGTGGATGTTCTAGTTCTTTCTGCGATGGAAAACCAAGTTCGCCAGGACAACGCTGGCAACGTGAAGGCAAAATTGATTTTAGAACTGGCCAATGGACCTGTGACTCCTGAAGCAGATGAAATCCTTCAAGGAAAAGGAATCCCTGTGATTCCAGATATTTTGGCCAATGCGGGTGGAGTGACCGTGAGTTACTTTGAGATGGTTCAAAATGAAATGAACTACTATTGGACCGCCGAAGAAGTTCAAGCCAAGCTCAAGCCGATCATGCAAGCGGCATGGAAAGACGTTTCTTCAAATGCAAAAAACTTCAAATGCAGCTACCGCGAGGCTGCCTTCATCACGGCTCTTAAACGATTAGAGTACGTTATCTTGGCTCGACGCGGGCTTTGAAACATCCCCTTAACCCAATTCAAACCATGAAATATATTTTTTCTTTCGCTGAAGGAAAGCCTGGAATGCGCGACTTGCTTGGAGGAAAAGGCGGCAACTTGTGCGAAATGTCCAGCCTTGGACTTCCCGTTCCTTTTGGATTTGTGATCACCACCGAAGCTTGCAACTATTTTTTGGCGCACAAGGAAGGGCCAGGTGGCTTTGAGGATGAATTGAAAGAACATTTGGAAGCCTTGGAACACAAAACCAGCAAACAATTCGGTGGGGAGGAAAACCCACTTTTGGTTTCGGTTCGATCTGGAGCTAAAGTTTCCATGCCAGGGATGATGGACAC
>CAYGAB010000003.1:0-22783 GCA_964347725.1 uncultured Candidatus Peribacteria bacterium
CACAAATTCTTTTTTGCTTGGCATGTCTATTCCGTAAATGCAGGGATGATGCAAGGCGGGCGCACAAGACGCAAAGTAGACTTTTTTTGGTTCGTGTTCACGCACCATTTCCACAATTTTTCTGGAGGTGTTCCCACGCACAATGGAGTCGTCCACCAAAAGCACATTTTTCCCACGGATTTCCAACTCGATGGGATTCAGTTTTCGACGTATGGAACTTTGACGAAGCGACTGCCCCGGCATGATGAAGGTGCGTCCAACGTAGCGATTTTTGATCAAACCTTCTCGATATTTCACTCCCAATTCATTGGCCAAAGTGACGGCAGCCGTGTTCGACGTGGAGGGAACGGGAATCACGACATCAATGTCTAATTTGGCGGCTTTGATCTGTTTTGCCAGTTTCTCTCCCATCCTCAGACGAGCTTTGTAAACGGAAATGTTGTCTATCATGGAGTCCGGCCGTGCAAAATAAACGTATTCAAAAATGCAGGATCGGTAGCTGACTTTTTCGGCACAAATTTGAGTGTGAACTTGTCCATTTTTGTCCACAAAAACCACTTCACCTGGCTTGAGATCACGGTTTTTATTGAAACCCAAAACGTCCAGAGCAACGCTTTCAGAAGCAAAAATAGTGTCTTTACCAGAAGCGTGTTCGTAATCTCCCATGATGAGGGGTCGTATTCCTTGAGGGTCTCGAAACGCAATCATGCCTTGTCCAGCAATCATCGCAATCACCGCATAACCGCCTTCCAGGCGTTTGTAAACTTTTTTCATGGCTTTAAAAATGTCTTTTGGCGTCAATTCTCTAACCTTAAATTCAGCGATTTCGTGCGCCAAAACATTGAGCAGTATTTCAGAATCAGATTTCGTGTTGAGATGCCTGTGGTCTTCGTCCACCACCACTCTGCGAAGCGGCGTTGTGTTGGTGAGATTGCCGTTGTGAATCAAGGCAATTCCAAAAGGGGAGTTCACGTAAAAAGGCTGAGCTTCTTTGCTGTCGTAGGTTCCGGCGGTGGGGTAGCGAACGTGCGCCATCCCAACGTTTCCCTTGAGGCGTTTGAGATTTTCAACGTCGAAAACGTCTTCGGCCAAACCGTCGCCTTTGTGCATGTGCATTTGCTCTCCATCAAAAGTCACCATCCCAGCCGCGTCTTGGCCGCGGTGCTGGAGCATCATCAGCCCATCGTAAAGCTGTTGAGTGACGGGTTCGTGAGAGTGAATTCCAATGATTCCGCACATAGGTCAAAGGGGCTTAGGTGGTAGAGGTTTTTTTTGCCGATGTCACGGCGTTTCTGAGCAAACACGCAACGGTAAGGGGGCCAACGCCACCAGGGACAGGAGTGATGGCTTTGACCTTGGGTTCCAGAGAAGCAAAATCGGCGTCTCCCACCAGTTTTCCATCCACACGATGAATGCCCACGTCGATCACAATCGCTTTTTCACTCACCATGTCAGCGGTGAGGAAGCCCGGTCGGCCCACGGCCACCACAATCAGATCAGCGTCTTTCGTGAAGCTGGATACATTTTTTGTTCGTGAGTGGCAGATACTCACGGTCGCGTCTCGATTCAAAAGCATGGCAGCCATGGGTTTTCCCACGATGTTGCTGCGACCAATCACCACGGCATTCATTCCGGCCACGTCAATTTTATAAAAATTCAACAGCTCAATGATTCCCTTGGGCGTGCAAGGCGCCAAGTCTTCAAAAGATTTGTCGAGCAGCATTTTCCCCATGTTGTAGGCGTGGAATCCGTCCGCGTCTTTTTTTGGGTCAATTGCTTTCATGAGTTTTGGCACTTCCAAATGCGCCGGTAAAGGCAATTGGACAATGAAGCCGTGCACGGACTCGTCTCGATTCAAAGCTTCGATTTCCGACACCATTTCTTCTTGAGTGATGCTTTCCTCAAAAGCACGCACCTCGCTTTCCACGCCGACTTGCTGACAAGCTTTGATTTTGTGATTCACATAAACTTCACTGGCGGCCACATTGCCCACCACCACGACCACCAATTTTGGCAAAATACCCTGAGATTTCAGGGTGCGAACATCCTCTTCCACCGAAGACAGCAAGGTCTGGGCTACGATGCGTCCATCGAGGAGTTGAGCCATGAAGGCGAAAAGCTAAAGGACAGGCTCATTTAAGCCTATTTTTGAGGTAAATGCAACCTGATCTGGTCCCAAAGCCGTGCTTCCACTTCCTCCAAAGTGCCTTTTGCGGAAACGATTTTCCAATCGTATTTCGCGGCCAAAGCCAAGTGAGTTTGTCTGGCTCGCTGCATGGAGTCCTCGTCCGATTCATGCCGATGCCCCGCCTCAGATGACTCCTTGAACCGCTCGCCATCCATCAGAAGCGCAATGTCTTCTTTGATCAGCGGCGCGTTGATCTGTTCCAGCCATTCCAAGTCCAAACCTTTAACCGCGCCCCACGCCAAACCTGTTCCGGTGTAGTCTTCCGCCACCACAATTTGCTCGTCCAAGAGCCATTCTTTCAGGTGGGGTTCAAACTGAAATCGATTCAGTGCAAACCACATTTGCAACTCATGGTCGCTCACGGCTTGCCCCTCTGCGCCCCTCAAAATTCGATTGAGCTGCGGCCCACTCGGTTCCAAATCATAAACCGGATATTTAACATAAACCGCTTCAAAACCCTCTGCCTTCAGCCGTTCCACCAGCCTTTTCGCTTGAGTACTTTTCCCAATGTTGTTGATCCCGTAGAGAGTGATGAGCATGGGTGCTTGACAAATATTATTATTATTATTATGTCGTTACAATTTTAACGCATATTAACATGACACTCGAACAAATTGGAAATAGAATCTATCAAGGAGTGAGTCCTCGTAGGGGGCAAGAAAGGGTGTTTGTTGAATTATCACAAGAAAATGAAATAGATATGACTACAAGTCAATTTCTAAGAGCTGTACGGGCTGGACTCCAGCTGAAAGAAGAACCAGCTAATTTTGATAATTTAGCAGACGCAGTCTTTGGCAATTTTCCTAAGAACGCAGAAGTCTTGGATAAAGTGGAAGTCATTGCAGGCAAGGTAATGTTAAGGCTAGTTCCAGATCGCGACCAGGAAGAATACGATGCAGTCTTAGCTCGATACGATGAGGCATTGAAGGGTTCTAAGCTCTGATCGTACAATTTCTGTTTGAACCCGCTCAGCCAATCTTTAGAATGCGATCAGGAATTCTAAAAGGGAAGTTTCTGCAGTAAAAGAAAGCTGAAGGTGGTAAATCCTATTTCTCAATCTGTAAATGTCAATTTGTCAATCGGAATGACAAACTAACATGGCTCTTTTCACCCCGTGCTCCCAAACCCGCCGCGGCTTTTTTCGCCAAGCCGATCGACTTCTTCAAATTCAAATTTGTCCACGCGCACAAAAACACCCTGAGCAATTTTTTCACCGCGTTCAATGGTCACGTCTTCGCCAGAAAAATTGTAGACCTGAATTTTGATTTCGTCCTCCGGCCCGCAGTAGTCGTGGTCAATGATCCCAAATCCGTGAGGAGGCGTTAGGCCTTTGCGCTTGGGCGTGCTGCTTCTGGACGCAATCACGAGCATGTAGCCCTTGGGCACTTGCACGATCAAATTTCCCGGAATCAGCTCAATCCCGCCTGAGGGAATGGTGACACTTTCCCGAGCCAACAAATCAAAACCCACACTGCCTTCCGTCTCATAACGAGGCAGGGGCAAACTTGGATCGACGCGCTTGAGGGAGATTTTCATTGACAGAAATAATGATAATACTATAAATTTCATTACCTATCATTAGCTTACAATTTTTATGGAATCAGGACAAGAACGTTCAAAGCGATTATTTGATGCACAAAAAGCGAGTTACGATGCTGCAGCACCCAGGAGATTGGAATTGCAGGCCATCTGCGAAAGAAGGAAGGATCTTGTAGTTAATGTTAGAAGTCTGTCATCTCAAGCTGGCAAAAATGCTGAGATTTTCCCTCCGGAGTTACATTCGTTGGTGAGCGAGGCTGCTGAATCCGAGTCAGTAGATCTTGAGAAATTCACTGGTAGAGCTATAGCTATCATAAGCCAACTGGAAGACGTTGTGATTACTCCATCATCATCGCCAATAGTATCAGTATAGTATGGCCAAGCCCTCATTCACTCTTTCTTATCTTGAAGATTTTGGTGAACCAACACAGGAAATCCCTAAAACAAGGCATCCAAATAAAACAGAGCATCCAAATATTTCACTGATTCCTCTGCTTCAAGCTAGATTAGCTCAAGGGCCGATTCTGGCTCGAGATGCCAAGCGGACATTTGGAAATTCTGCTCCAGGAGGATGGCATTCAGTGAAGCACAACACAGAGCATCTGACAGTCTTGGCCACCGTTCCTCACACAGATCCCTACGATTTCCTCCTAAGGAGAGAGGATCAAGGTGTCAAAAGAAAAAGTAAAACTGGTTTTGCTCTAATAGAAGAGGTAAGACAAGCATACATGCAAGTCGTGCCTAGCATGAATGGATTGGCTCAATTGGATTCTTTTGTACCTCAGTTCATGAGGTACTTACCTGGAACCCAAGCAGACCGAGTGGCATTTCTTGTCGCTCACTTCCTACGGTCATGCGAGCCCCGCTTGTCCGAGGGCAGTGGCCTAACGTTAAAACAATGGTTTCTTTTGCAGAATTCGATATATGATGCACTTGGGAAGAATATTCTAGAACTTTCATTTGGACCTGCAGACTTGGTACTGGTGGGCAGAAATTATTTTCACTTCAGAATTTCTCGTACCATGGATGAAATGATGGAGCCTGCTAACCTTCAAAGGTTTCCAGTGCAGATCAAACCCCACCAAAAAAGCCCCCAATTGCTTGAGGGCTTTTTGCTTGATGTGTGATTCGGTTGTCCTAAAGTGAGCTCAAAGTCTCGTTTACGTCCAAGCGTACGCCAGGGCCCATGGAAGAGGCGAGGGTGATGCTGCGAACAAAGATGCCTTTGACCGTGCTTGGCTTTTTGTCCATCACGGCTTTGAGGTAGGATTTTACGTTTTCGACGAGTTTGTCGGTTCCAAAGGAGACTTTTCCAACCACGTTGTGGAGGTTTCCTTGTTTGTCATTGCGGAATTCCACTTGCCCTTTGCGAATGTCGCCAATGGCGTTCACCACATCTGGAGTCACGGTTCCAGACTTTGGATTTGGCATCAAACCGGCTTGACCCAAAGTTCGAGCGATTTTACCCAAGTTCTTCATCATGTCTGGAGTGGCCACGGCCACGTCAAATTCCATCCATCCTCCTTCGATTTTAGCAATCAAGTCATCTGCACCAGCTTCAATGGCGCCTGCGTCTTTGGCTTCCTTAACTTTGTCTTCGGAAACAAAAGCCACCACACGAACGACTTTACCGGTTCCGTGAGGCAGGCTCACGGTTGAACGAAGTTGTTGTTCGGCTTGTTTTGGGTCAACACCAAGATTCATGTGGATTTCAACAGAGCCATCAAATTTAGTGATGGAGGTGGACATGGTCAAATTGACCGCATCTTCAAGAGCGTATCTTTTGTTCGCTTCCACCTTTTCCAAGGCGGCGCGGTATTTTTTACCGTGTTTCATGACAATGAGGTTATGTGGTCTTAGCGTTCAGCCATTTTGGCAAAACTCCCACGAAATAATTTTGAAAAATTAGTCTTCTACTTTCACGCCCATGCTTCGAGCCGTTCCAGCCATGATTTTCATCGCAGCTTCTAAATCGTTTGCGTTCAAATCTTCCATTTTAATTTTGGCAACTTCTTCGAGTTCAGCTCGAGTGATGGTCCCAACTTTGTCCTTGTGAGGAGCCGCAGATCCCTTGGCCAAGTTGATCGCTTTTTTGATCAAAATAGCAGCAGGGGGTTGTTTTAGTATGAAAGTGAAAGTTCGATCTTCGTAAATCGTGATCAAAGCCGGGATGATGGTGTCTCCCATTCCAGAAGTTTGAGCGTTGAACTGAGAACAGAATTCTTGCATGTTCACCCCGTGTGGCCCAAGAGCCGTACCAACGGGAGGAGCAGGGTTTGCTTTTCCAGCAGGGATTTGGAGCTTAACAGTTGTTTTGATTGGTTTTCCAGCCATAGTATTTTCTTTAGATGAACTCGGCGATACCGAGCCTAAGCCAAGGCACTTTACAAAGGAACCATCAATAAGTCAAATAATTTTTTCATACTTTCGTGCTGAGCGTAGGGGTATTCAAAGGCAAAAACATTGCTTCCACGGCGCATGACCATGTGCACGGTTTTTGTTTTCTGCTTGTGATTGAAGTAGAAGCTTGCTTCTCCATAAAGATTCACTTCTTCCACGTCAGCCAGATCCACCAAGGCTTTGGCCCTATCTCTCAGATTCAAATAACCCTGAAAACTTCCCGTTGATGTGGGGTAATGGAATTCGTAGAAACTTCCAATGAAGTTTTCTCCATCGAACAGATTCCTTTCCAGAACGTCCGAATCTTTTTGATCGGCAAAATCAATGCTTTGAAAGACGGTACCTGGATAAGCTACTTCCTTTAAAACGGGGTCAGCAATCCCAATCGAGCGGAGCAATTCTTCCGTCACAATTGTCGAACTGGGGGCGGTAGTCACTGCTTCATCTGGAACCTCTGGTTTCGCTTCAATATCGGTCGTAACTTCCACGGGACTTTCTACACTTTCAAGATTGGCGCCTAGGTTTAGGTAGTCGTGCAAAACCAAATCCCCCACGATGAACACCACGGAAAAGGAGAGTAAGACAGAAAAGACCGTGAAGTTTTGCATGAGTAGGGCGCAGAAAGACTAGTGTCTTTGTACTATTTTTTCTTCACTTGGTCAAAGTCGAGCTCCACAGGAGTCTCTCGGCCAAAAATAGAAATCATGACCTTGACCTTGCCCTTTTCTTCGTCGATTTCATTCACGACGCCTTCGTAGCTGGCGAAAGGTCCGTCCAAAACCATGACCAAATCACGCACGCTGAGGGTGATTTTGAATTTAGGTGCGTTGTCGTCGTCCAAGTAACGTTCGATCACGCCAAATTCTTCCGCAGAAACGGGAACAGGAATGGTCCCAGATCCAACGAATCCAGTGACGTTTGGAGTGTTTCGCACCACGTACCAAGATTCATCATCCACGGTCATGTCCACCATGACGTAACCAGGGAAAAGGCGTTTTTTTTCAGTTTTCGGCTTTCCGTTCTTCACCACGATTTGAGTTTCTTTTGGAACAATCACCCCGAAGATCTTGTCTTGCATGTTCATGGACTCAATACGTTGAAGCAAAGCTTCTCGAACGGCGTCTTCGTATCCACTGTAGGTGTGGATCACGTACCAGTTTCGTCCAGTGTTTTTGGCTTGTTTGGCCATGAGGTGAAAGTGAAAAAATTAAGAGCTGAGCTTAGAAAGCATCCATTGATAGGCTTGAGAAACCCCAATGTCAAAAATTCCAAGTAGGACAACCACAACAGCGGAGACACCCACCACCACTCCCGTCAAAAGAAGGGCTTGTTCTTTGGTGGGCCAGGTTACTTTGTTGATTTCTTCCCAGGCTCCCACGAAGTAAGCCGCGATGGGGTTGGATTTATTTTTCATGCATTTCAGTTAAAAAGCGTCCCTGCGATTGAGCTAGAACGACTTCATTTTAATCCAAAAGCCAGTTGGGTGGCAAGTGGAAATCCCACCGCAAGCACATTCCCTGGCATCTAGGCTTCCATTTTCTCTGATTTTAAGCTAAAATATTGAGATACAAAATAAAAACACGCATGGCACAGCAGAATTCTTTGAGCATTCATTTGGCAGCAGTTGGGCTTGCCGTCGTGCTTGGAGTCTTATTTTCTCATGGCGTCCACGTGGACGCAGCCAGCTTTTTGCCCCTTCCAGGAACTCAAGATCTGGATGTTCCGGCTCCAGTGGGAGAAACGGCGGTTCAGAAAGCCGAAAACATTCTTGGTCCTTTGGCACAAGTGGCCAGGGTCCTCATGGGAGCCATCGCTGTTTTGCTCATCGTGATAGCGGGATTCAGGATGGTTGTCTCTGGAGACAATGAAGAAACCGTGAAGAGTCAGCGTGAGGCCATTAAGTACACGATGATAGGCTTGCTGATGCTGAGCATTGCGGGTCCAATCGCTCAAATTTTTGACTATCGACAGGGCAATTTGCTGGAAAATTCGGACACACTTTTGGCCAGGGCTCAAGTTTTTGACGACACCACTCAGATTGTGATCAGCTTCATTAAATATTTGTTGGGCGCTTTGGCCACCTTGATGATGGTTTCATCTGGGGCACTTCTGATTGGTTCCAGCAACAACGAAGACGACGTCGGGCGAGCAAAAAAGAATTTGGTGCTCTCAGGAGGAGGTTTGCTCTTGGTGGTGGTTTCAGATTTGGCCGTTCGGAAAATCTTCTACAATGCCAGTTTCAGCGACAGTGCCGACAGCGTCGTGATTGCCTTGGATCAAAATGAACTCCTAAGACAAATGGTGGGAGCGACCAACATTTTGGTCGGATTTGTGGGCCCTGTCCTCATGCTCGCTTTGGTGGCAGGAGCTATTTTGTACATTGTGGCAGGAGACGACGAAGAAAAAACAGGACTGGCAAAGAAGATAATTCTCAATTCTGTCATTGGAATCGTCATCATTTATGGGGCTTATTCCATTGTCTCGACGATCATCGGCGGAGTTTTTTAATCTGATTCATGAAGAAAATTTCTAGAACAATTCTAACGGTGACCCTGGCAGTCCTCATTCAAATAACATGGGGAGCCACGGTGAGTCAGGCAAGTTTTGACTTCAAAGAGACTCTTCAGGGTTTTCAAAAAGGAATCACGGAGCAGAGTGGGGATTTAGAGCAGGGTTCAGAAGAAATTGTGCTGCCGAGCTATCAAGAAGATCTCGTGGGTGGCGGAAATGGGCTCATGGGCATTTTGAAAGCACTCCAAACGATTCTGGATTTCTTCAAATTGGTGGTGGCCCCCTTGGCGGTATTATTCACCATCATCATGGGAGTTAGAATGGTGACGGCTGGACGAGAACAGGAAGAAGTTCAGTCTCAGGCCAAAAACTACATTATCTACGCGGTGGAGGGCTTGCTTGTGATTTTCATGGCCGATTCCGCGGTGGAAGTCATTTATGGGGCTCAAGGAGAGGTGTTCAGAGGTGGGGTTTCAGGAGCAGAAACCTTCGGTCGCCAGACCGCGGGCTTGCTAGAAGGAATCTACGGATTGGTGCAAACCATTATAGGAGGGGTGGCCGTCTTCGTGATGATAACGGCCGGGCTCCGTTACGTGGCAGGTTCCTACAGCGAGGACGAAATTGCGATTGCCAAACGGCAACTCACTTGGTCTTCGGCCGGATTGGTCGTGGTGGCCATTTCAGAATTTGTGGCTAGAAAAATCTTGTTTCCAGAACAAGGCAGCACTTTGGGAGTCGAAGACGCCAAGGTTTTGCTGGTGCAACTCACGAATTTTGCGGCCGGAACCGTGGGCACTTTTGCCTTTGTGGCCATGATTTACGCAGGTTACTTGTACGTCACCGCGCGTGACAATGAAGACGAAGTGGCCAAGGCCAAAAAGATCATTGGAGGCGCTTTTATTGGCATCGTGATGGCATTGGCAGCCTTTGCTTTAGTGAATACTTTAGTTGAGCTTGATGCCACACGATAAACCCTATTATAATCTCATGGAATTCAACACCTCCCAACCACGCATGAACGCTTTGTTCCAATGGAGTCGCCGTCTTGTCGCCGGGCTTGCCCTTGCTTTGTTTTTTTCTGGACATTTGATCGTTGGCTCTGCTTCCGCACTCAGTTTGGACGTGAGTTTGGAGTCTGGTGCTTCAGAAAGTGACCTCAGCAGCGAGTGCGAAAGTGTGAGCAGCAGTGGACTTGGGGGCGCCTTGGGTTGTGAATCTCAAGACAAAGTAGTGGACTTGACTCAATTTGACGGTTCTCTGGAAGGGCCAGACGCCTCTGGTTACGACGAAGCCTTGGTCAAAACCACCAATGCAAGAGATTTCATTCAAACGATTGTGAACTACGCGCTCTCTTTCTTGGGATTGGCCGCCACGGTCATGGTCATTTATGGGGGTATTCTCTACGTCACCAGCCGTGGCGATGAAGAACAAACCGGGAAAGCGAAAAAAACAATCGAATATTCAATCACGGGAATCGTGATCATTTTGGGTTCTTTTGCTTTGATCAATACCGTCATCAACGCAACGGGAGGAGGAGCCTCAACAGGAGAGCTCGGCTCGGGCAGCAATGGAGTGACGGTGGAGGAAGCAGGCGCCGCATTCGACCTGGACGGAGTGCTGAATCAATTAGAAGCTCTCGTGACCGACTACCAAAATGCCAGAACGACCTATCAGTCCATCAGCAGCGAATTGAATTATTTGGCTTCTTTGGAGGTTCCCTTCACCATGACAACCACCGTGACAGACGCCACCGTGAGTGGGTACTTGGACTACGCCAGCGAATGGCTTTCGGGAGAAGATTCAAGCATGTCAGACACCGTCGAGCTGGTGGATGAGTCTTATGTTAAAAGCTATCTCTCAGAAATGAGAAAAGGGATTCAGTCCATCCAAAATAAGGTGGATCCCAACAGCGATGCTTACGAACAAGCACAAGATTTCTATGACTTTTTAAGAAGTGGATCCAATGGCTTGACCGTTGGTCTTCCTGAAGAAGAAAAGAAAAAACTCTTTGCTCTTGTGCCAAGTGCGGAGGCCGCCACCAATATTTCTGGTTTGCTGGATGCCATGAAAGCCAAAGGCATAACGCCAGGGAGCTGTTTGGATGGGCCTTCTAGTGTGGATTTTTCAGCGCAAGACAGTCAGAGTGCGGTTGGGAATTTGACTCAAGACGATAAAAATTCCAGTAAATCGGACAAAAAAGACACCACTGATTTTGGAAACGTCAGCTACGATTCTAGTCTAACGCCTCTCGATGGAGTGACCACCGTCTGTGCCGATTTGGCCAGCATGTACAGCGCCGCTCTGGCGGACTACGAAGGAACTTTAGAAAGACTTCAAGATGGAATTGTGGGAGACCTTGTTCTGCTCTTTGGTGCCCCAGAAAGCTTGGGCGATTTAGCGACCACGGCCTCCACGGCGACGGATGGGTCCTCTCTTTCTTACATCATAGGACGAGTTCTCTTGGTAAAGGGAGCCCTTGCGGGTGAAATCACAGAAGTGAGTTCCATTTTGAGCAATGGAATTTCTACGGACTCAGACATGGAAGCCGTTGGCAATGCCGCCGATTTCAGGAAATTATTGGCCTACGTCGACGAACTTTACACGGCCGTTCAGAATCTTCAATTTGTGGACGTGCGGCTCAAAGCCAGCGTGGCCGAAGCCAATGTTCCCGTGAAAATCCGTTTTGATGCCTTGGGGTCTTTGGATCCAACGGGACAAACCGTTCAAGATTCGCAAATCACATGGGATTTGGATGGAGATGGCCAATTCAATGACGGCACAGGAGACAGCGTGGTGGGAACTTATGGAATAGAAGACGTTGGAACCGTTCGAGCTCGCGTGAAAGTAACAAGTTCTAGTTCAGAAGTGGCCGCAGGTTTGGCCACTCTAAATGTAATTCTTAAGCCGCCACGGTCTCAAATTTATTTGACCGCACTCTTGAGTTCTGAAAGCACTCTAAGGGTTTTGGCAGATTATCGAGCGGTTGTGAATCAACCCAGAATAGACGAAGAAAGCTTCAAAGTGACCATGGCGGAAGGAAAGGCAGGAATTGAATTCAGTGCCTGCGATTCTTTGGACGGAGACGACAATCCTTTGTCTAAAATTTCTTGGGATTTTGGGGACAATGAAACCGCAGCGGGTGATTTTGCTTCCTATTGTAGGCAGCCTCACTCCTATGGAACTCCGGGGACTTACGATGTGAGCATGGTGGTCACCGACGACACAGGAGTGCAAGATCAGAAGTTTTTCCGTCTGTATGTGGCCTCACCTGCGGCCAGAATAACGGTGTACAAATCAGTCCTTGCCGTGGGTGAGGAATTCACTTTGGACGGATCCGCCTCCTCAACAGATATAGGGACCATTGTTAGTTACCTTTGGAAAATCACCAAAGATGGAGTGGAAGTTCCCCTCACGAATGCTCAAGAAAGAGTCCTCACCACCACCTTTACTGAGCCAGGCATTTACACGGTGACTTTGACCGTTGCAGATGGAACGGCAAAAAAAGACACCGTCACCACGGACTTGACCGTGGAATCTCAAGCTCCAATAGCCACTTACACTTACAAGAGGCCAGATGCCAGCAATCCTGCCGTCCTTGATTTTGATGGAACTGAAAGTCACGACCCAGATGAAGGCGACACCTTGACTTACGCCTGGACTTTGGAAGGAACCGAAGGGCGCGATTACAAAATCATCACGGGTTCCTTGACTCAAGCCACCTTTTCTATCCGATACCTGGTGAAAGGGGACTACGACGTGACGCTCACGGTCAAAGATCAATACACCAATGAACTCCAAAAGACGGATTCCATAACAGGAACCGTAACGGTGGACAATTTGTTGGACGTAAAATTAGAAATTGATGGGCAAAACGCTCGTCACTTGGATGGAGAAGGGAAGGCGGAGGTTCAACTCAATGCGTTTAGCGACAATGCAACGGCTTTTGAAATGGATTACGGAGACGGGAATACGGACTTCACAGAAACAATTGCTCGAGGGGAATCCATCTTTACCCACACTTACGAACAAGCTGGGGTTTTCACGGTGACGCTCACCGCTCTGGACGATGAAAACAACAAAAACACCACGTCCAAACGGCTTTACGTGGCCGCAGGAGACACTCCCATTGCCGTCATGAACATCAGCGCCAGTGAAGATCTGGGCAGTGGGGCCAGCTTGCAAGGGAATGTAAAAACCAGGTTCAGTTTTGACGCTGGAGATTCAATCAACAAAGACGGAACCAAAAACAACCTGCTCTACAGCTGGAATTTTGGAGACGGAACAACCTCAGGCCAAAGAACCGCCACTCACGTTTTTGAAGAAAGAGCCACCTACACAGTGACCTTGACCGTCAAAGATTCCAAAAACACAGCTCTGTCCAACGACGCCAGCATCCAAATCAAAATCGATGGAATTGCGCCAAACATTCGCGGTTTGAGCATTGTGCCAACAGGAGATCAATTGGTGACGCCACTCAAGGTGAATGTCACGGTGGACGCCAGCGACGAAGACGGAAAAATCACTTATGTGAAAGCTTGGTACTACGACATGGAAGATTCGGCAGAAGCGCTAGGAGTGGTGGTGGCTCAGTCCAGCAGCTTCACGCTGACTTTGAACACCAAAGGCAAAGAAGGAGAGACCGTGACCTATGGTTTTGCGGCAGAAGTGACGGACGACAGCAACACAACAGTTTCCACCTTGGACGAACTGCCAGCTTCTGAAGTTCCAAGTCTAACGGTGACCAATGGCCCGAACGACACGCCCGTGGCCAATTTTTCAGTCGATCACAGCTCGGTGATGATTGGGGAAGAAGTTGTTTTTGCCAGCAGTGCTTACGATCCAGATGGGAAAATCTTGTACTACACCTGGGACATCGAAGGCGATGGTTTCTACAACAACGACCCTCAAACAGAAGCTTCTTTCACGCATGCTTTCTCTCAGGTTAATTCTGAAGGAATTTCCGTTCAATTGAAGGTAGAGGACGACGCAGGAGCCACGGCCACTTCTGAAAAAATCAAGATTTATGTGGACGCTGTTTCTGACCCTCCCGTGGCTAAATTCCTGAGCGACATTGAAAGCACCAAGGTCACTTTCAGAAACAACTCTTTCATTGACGAAGCCAAAGGTGCCAAATTGCAGGGTCTCTATTGGGATGCCGATTTGAGTTTTGACTCCGACGGAGATGGAACTCCTTCCAATGATTTTGATTCCTACGAGGCCAGCTTCACTCACGATTACGGCAAGCTTGGAACTTACAAAGCCAGCTTAACGGTGGTGGACAGCACGGGTCAGATCGACACAGTCACTCAAGACATTCAAGTGATCAATGCAAAAGACCCTGTTGCAGAGTTCACTTACACGGTGGATGGAAAAAACGTGCAATTCAAAAACAGTTCCACCACGGACATTGAACAAGGAGTGGACGTTCGTTCTTACACATGGGATTTCAACACCGAAACAAACCTAGACATCAGCAATAAAAAATCTCCGAGCTTTGAGTACGCAGATTACGGAGAGTACCAGGTGAGCCTAACCGTGGAAGACACTTTGGGAAAGAAAGTCACCAGCACCAAATTTGTGGACGTGAAGAGCCCAATCCAGCCTGTTGTGGCCAGCTTCACAAGCGTTCCTCAGCCAAATTCACTCAAACAAGTGATCTTAACGGGCGATCAAGCCGATGTCAGCTTTTATTTCAGCGCCAGCGGAGGAAATGGAGAATTTGAGTACACCATAGATAAAAATATTTTCTACGACACCGATGGGGACGGAGTTCGGGACAATGACGTGGATTACAAAACCCAAGAAAGCGGCTCGTGGAAGAGCACCTTCTACAAATCCTATGGACAAATCGTCACCAAGTTGACGGCGACAGACAAAGAAACCGGCGAAAAAAATGCAGCTAGTTTGCAAGTGGTCTTTCAAGGCAGCAACGGAGGTGCTAATCTTTTGAATGCCACACCCAGCACCATGGTTTTGCTTTTATTCTCTGCACTTGCGGTTGCCTGTCTTGGAATATTCATGGTCCACCGTCATTCTTAATTGAAATTCCTTATGGATGAAAACATTTCTCCAGCGCCATTGCCACCAGCCCCTCAGCCTGCGCCCATGGCGCCAGCACCAGCACTGACTCCAGAAGCATTGAAATTGAAAAGAGCAGGAACCTTGAAGCGTTTGAGCTTGGTTGTAGGCATCGGTTACGGAAGCATTTTGCTGGGAATCGTGGCCTGGGCCTTTTTGCTTGGAGAGAAATCCATTGCCTTTTTTGATTATTTGCCTGTGACGCAGGCGGCCTTTCAGTCCGTGCTCATGACCATTTTTCATGTCTTGATTGGAGGTCTCACGGTCTTGAGTTTTTTGGCCACTCTTTTTTGCTTGTTCAAAGCCATCATGGTTAAAAAAGAAGATTTAGAGGCAAAGAAAAAAGCTTCAAAAAAAGCTCTATTTGGAGGGTCAATTTTCTTTGTGGCAGCGGTTTTGTGGATTTTAGGGATTGCCATGCTTGCCCCTAAATTGGTTGCGGAGGAACGTTTTGGGTCGCCCATTCTAACCACACCAAGTGAAACCATAGGTCTCACGGCTCCGCTGGAAATTTTGTTTGACGCCTCCAGCCTTCCAATTGATGCAAAAACTTATGAAATCATTTCCTACGCGTGGAATTTTGGAGATGGAGGGGCGGCCACTGGCCCGCTGGTTGCTCATCGTTACACTCAAAAGGGAACGGCCGATGGGCGTTACACCGTGGTGCTCAGCGTGACTTACCGTGACCTAAAGAGCGGAGAGGAATTTGGACAAGAATTCACAAAAGAAATCAGCATTCAAAATGAAAAAACCGCCGCCGCTTTTGTGGCCAGTCCAGAAGGAGGAGAAATCCCTCTGAAGGTGCGCTTTGACGCGAGCAATTCCGTCGATCCAGATGGTCAAATTGTGGCCTACGAATGGGATTTGGACGGAGACGGGCGTTTTGACGACGGAGAAGGCGCTCAGGTTGAATTTGAATACACTCAAGAAGGGGAGTACGAAGTCTCACTGAGAGTGACGGACAACAATGGCGACTACGACGTCACCACAAAAACCATTGAAGCCGGCAGCGTCGGTGGACTCCGAGCCACCATCACCGAAGAAAATCACATCGCATTGGATCCTTATTACGTCGGACAAGATTACGAATTCAGTGGAGCGATGTCCTCAACCAAGGAGGGATCCATCACAAAATACACCTGGGACTTTGGAGATGGGGAAAGCACCCAAAGCCGCAGCGTAACTCACAGCTACAAAAAAACAGGCAATTACGATCTTTCGCTCACGGTGCAAGATTCAAAAGGCAACAAAGACACCGTGATTCAAAGCATCAAGGTGATTGAAGAAGGGCGAATTCCAGTTCCTGATTTTCAAATGAATCCAGCGAGCGGATCCGTTCCTTTGACCGTTGAATTTGATGCCTCCACTTCACAAGATCCAGACGACGACATCGTGGAATACCAATGGGATTTCACCAACGACGGAAAAATCGACAGGACGGGAAGCTTGGTGCAGTACACTTATGAAAAAACAGGAAGCTACACCGTGCGACTTGTGGTGGTCGACAGCAAAGGCAACGAAGCCGAGACAAGCCAAGTGGTCAATGCGTCCGCTCAAGGCATTCAGGCCAAGCTGGAAATAGATGCGAGCAATGGAGAAATTCCTCTCACCATTCATTTTGACGCGTCTTCTTCAACTTACAAAGAGGGCAGCATTGTCTCTTACGAATACGATTTTGGTGACGGCAGCAAACTGTATGTGGGAGGTTCCACCGTCACTTACAAATACACCACCGTTGGAAACTACACCGCAACCGTCACCGTGGTGGGCGATGATGGGAAAAAAGCCAGTTCCAGCGTTCAGATTGTGGTTAGGCCTGTCTCCCTGACATCGTGTTTCACCGTGAACACCGACAACGGCAGCTCGCCGCTCTTTGTTTCTGTGGATCCATCTTGTTCCACGGGCACCGTCCAATCTTATCAATGGGATTTTGGCGACGGAGAGATCAGCTTCGACCGCAAACCTGAAACCCATGTCTACACAGAGACAGGTTCTTACACCATCACGCTAGAACTCACGAGTGAAGGCGGCATTGTGGACGAATTCGAAAAAACGGTGACGGTGCGCTAGTTATTTGTCATCTCTTTCCTGAATTCGGATGGGAGTAGATATTTCGCTTAGGAGAGGGCAAAGAAGCCTATAATTTTGTGCACTTCAGATTTTAAGTCTGAAGCTAGGAATTAATAAAGGCGGTGGAGGATTGAAGAACTTCTCCTTGACGAATCAAGGTAAAAGCTGTAATATATACGACCCAACCCTTTACCTACATTATGTCAGACAAAAGCTCGAGGAGAGAATGTGTTAATGAAGGAGGATGCTATGTAAGTCAGGAGGATCCAGGCTTAAGCCCTGGTCAACCTACGGAGCTTGCCCGGTTGAGAACGGCAGTCTCATTAGGATCCAGTTCTACACTCAGTACGACTTTGGGGGATGTGGAGCAAGTATCAGAAAATGCTCTTCAGGAAATTATTGGACGGATGAGATTGAGACAGAAAAAAAACGAAGAATTTGGTTTTGAGTCAAAAGAGGAACTGGAAGCTTTCCTTGTGGCCCTCCCAGGTAAGATTTCTGAACAAACTCGTGAGGCCATCATAAGGTTAAAGCAACGAGAAGAAGTAAGAATAAATAAAAAAGGAAAAGTAAAAGGTAGTTTCCTTGTTTTTGTGAAATTTCAGGGCAGGATCTACCTTACAGAAACAGCCCCCTCTAGTAGAGGAGCTTATGGTGAAGAAGGTGGGGGGCGAGGCCTTGTATTCGAGGACTCAGGGCAGGTCGGCCAACGCTCTGTGCCAGCACTGCTCAGGCAATTGGATCCACAGGGTACACTGCAATTGAGGTTGCCATGCATGGGAATGATCACTTCTGGTTTGTTCACGGCGCAGGGTTTGCACGATGATACGAATTGGATGCTCCATGAATGGGTCACGGCCACTCCTGAATACCCTGCCAATCCTGGGGAGGCTTGGATGGTGAATGTTAAGACTGGTGATGACACCTATTGCCAACAGAAAAACTCTAAGATTAGCGAGGACTCTCTTCCTTACACTAGAGGTGCTCGTTTCATGCGAGATGTGACCGATGAAATGTCTCTCACACGGAAGTCCAGTGCTCTCACAAATTCGGCCCAATCATCGCTTTTGCATCCAGGAGATGCTGCCACTTTGCGGGGATGAATTCTCGAATGGTTTTATTTTCTTTGAGCGATTTCTGAACCAATCGGGCGACTTCATGGTAGCCCAAGTGAGGCGCCAAAACCGTGGCGAGCGCCGTGCTGTGGTCCAGCGTTTCTTTCATGGCGGAGGAGTTCGCTTGAATCCCTTGGACACAATCTTTGTTGAACATGCGCATTCCATTGCTGAGAATTTCAATCTGGTGGAGCAAGTCCCACATGATCAAAGGCGTGTGCCAATTCAACTCGAACTGTCCCTGTTGAGCGCACAGCGCAATGGCGTGGTCCAGTCCCATAACCTGAATGCAGATCATGCTCAAGGCTTCTGGAACGGAGGGGTTCACCTTGCCCGGCATGATGGAAGAGCCAGGTTCCACTTCTGGGATTTGGATCTCATTGAATCCAGCTCGTGGGCCGCTCACCATCAAGCGGATGTCATTGGAAATGCGGAGCAATTCCGTGGCTAAAGCTCGCAAGGCAGAAGAAACAGCAAGGAAAGCCGCCATGCTGTGAGTGGTTTCGATTCGATTTGGTGCCGAACTCAAGCTGAGGTCGCTCAACCTGGAAAGTTCTTCGCCCATTTTTTCAGCGAATTCAGGATGGGTGTTGATGCCCGTTCCAATGGCCGTTCCTCCAATGCCAAGTTCCGTCAGCTCCATTTGAGCCGCGTCCAGTCGAGCCAAGGCGTGCCGCAAAGAAGAAGCGTAGGCTTGCATTTCTTGTCCCAAAGTCACGGGCACCGCGTCTTGCAAATGCGTGCGGCCAACCTTCAAAACGTCTTTGAATTCCTGGGCCTTGGCTTCAAAAGCGTTCAGGAGTTGAGTTCCTTCTCGGAACAAAAGCTTCAAATCCAAAAGGGCGGCGATTCGAATTGCCGTGGGAGTCGTGTCGTTGGAAGACTGAGCCATGTTGACGTGGTTGTTGGGGTGGATTGGGGCGTAATCTCCCTTTTTCCCTCCCAAAAGTTCATTGGCACGATTCGCCAAAATCTCATTCAAAGTCATGTTGAAGGGAGTTCCCGCACCGGCCTGATAAACGTCCAAATCGTAGTCGGCATCAAAAGCGCCGGCCATGAATTCGTCACCCGCGGTGTGGATTGCTGAGGCGTGCATCGCGTCCAAAGCCCCCAATTCTGCATTCACACTGGCAGCGGCCATCTTGATCCAAGCAAAAGCACGTTTGAAAGAAGGGTAAGCTCGGAGTCCAGAATTTTGGAAATTGGCATGCGCGCGAGCATAAAAACTCCCTGCATAAGAATCAGCTGGAACTTGGACATCGCCCAAGGCGTCGTGTTCGGTTCGGAAGGAAGAAGGCATGGAGTTGGGTTAAAAATCAGAATTTAGGTCAAAAAGAATTCCAAGTGAATTGCGAATCGCTTCATGGTAGTGGGGTTCCAGATGGCCCAAATGCTTATGCACGCGATTTTGGTCAATCACCCTCAATTGGCGAATCATGAGCTTGGAATCTCCGGACAGTCCATTGAGTTCAGAAGCCTCGATTTTGGTTTCAAAGGAATACAGTTTCTTCAGGTTTGTTGTCAGAGGGCAAACCAAAGTGATGGAGCCACGATCTTGAAAACCGTTGCTTTCCAGCACAACACAGGGCCGAACGCCACGTTGCTCGGAACCTTGAGTTGGTGAAAAATCAACCAACAAAACGTCAAATTGTTTGAGCTTCATCAGAAATCAAGGTGAGATAATCTTCCATGTCTTCGTCGGCCAGCAGGGCATCTTCATCAGGATTTTCTGTGGCCAGAGCCGTGAGTTCCTTCCTAAGATGGATTTTTCGCATCAAATCCAAAGCCGCATTAACGGTTTTGCTACGATTTTTGCCACACTCAGCCATGCTTTCAAGAAAATTTTGATTGTTTTGAGAAACGCGAATGGAAATGGCAGCCATGATGTAAATTTAAATTACAAAATTAAAGTACATATTTGTGCTTGGATGGTCAAGCGTGTTGGTCTTGTGCAATGCCTGGTTTTTTGACAAATTGACCATTATAGTCTATAATGTTTTGGATATTAAGAAGAAAGGACATCAAAAATAAACTCAAGACGATGGCTGAAGATTCAGATCCAGTTGCACCAGAAGAAGCCCACTTTATTTCTAAAAAAAGCAGGAAAGCTGAACTTCCTGCAGGAACTGCATTGAGAGTGGGCGCTCACAGGCAAAGATTCAAGGATTTGGCAGTTAACGTGATACGTCATGGAGACCTTGGGAGTGAGACAACAGACCCTAATGTTATCGAGAATGTTAGGCTGACGTCATTCATAGAGGCCTTGTTGAAAGAAATCAGAGTGCTCATGCTTCATCGAGAACGTAGTCCAGAGGAAATTTCAGAGGAAGATTTATTGCAAACGGTTGGATTGATTGAAGAGGTGGTTGCATTCTTGTCACTAGAGAGAAATGTAATGGCAGTAAGCCTTGGAGGGGAATCTATTTGGGATGAATTTCTAGCATTGTTCGATCAAGACAAAAGGCAGCTCTTGGCTGAAATGCGAAAAATCGACCAATTCAATCAAAAACTAGCTCCACTGAGAATAGAACTTGAGAAGACCCTCAAGAAAATACACAAAAAAACTGAATCAAAGGGGCCAGTGATGAAGTCACCAAAACCCACTCATGATACTAATGCAATTCAAGAGGTTGTGACCGTGCAGCCCCACGTGCCAGCCTTAGTTGAACCTAAGGAAATGCCTAAACCCAAGGGAATCATCGATCTTACAGTAAGTCTTGCCAATGGCCTACATGAGAGTATTCATGCAATTCGCAAATCCATTGTTCGATACTTTGATTCCGATTCGGTTGAAACTGATGCCATCCCTGAACAAGGACAACTTAACGAACGGCTACAGGCCCTCGTTGTGGAACCTATAGATAGGCTTCCGGAAGCCGAGCGTACCCTAAAAGGCAAAGTCCGATCAGGTGAAGAAATTGCTCGAGCTATTCCAGACGTAGAAGCATTTCTGGCTCAAGTAGACGGTATGAAAGAAGCAAAATTTTTTGAGATCAACAAGAAAGGCCAACTTGTAATGATGGACGGATGCAAGGAAGCCTACGGCTTGGGTGAGGACTTTCGACAGGCGGAAAAGAGGCAAACACAGATCGTTTACCGTCTAAAGGATGGCACAGTTCTAGTGGTGGGAGGTGATGATTATTTCTCGGCAGATGTAAACGGCAATCTTGTCTTGTCTAATGCCGCCAAAAGAATCGACCCAAATTCAATTTTGATGGAGAAAGGCTTGCCCACGCTCCACCGGGATGGGGGGAACCATACAGGTGAATACGCTCGCATGAATGGCAATGGCCAATTTGAAATAACGAAACTGACTTGGACCAAAGACAAGTCACTTGATTCTTCGCGTGCTCGGTTTGCCGACTGGACTCGTATTGGGTACATGGATTCGGTTGTGCGCGGTTCTAATCGTCGGGGTGATGATCTCGGGTCCCGTGGCGTGCTAAGGGTCAACTTGAACTTTGAGGATTAGTTTTCCATGGATTTTATCCTTCAAAGGACCGCCGTAAGGTGTTCTTTCACAAACAGGATTTGCATGAAAAAAGAAGGCTAAAATGGTTGGTTTGAGTGGAGACTAGCCCTTGAATCCTTGGGCCACAATGAAACTTTCAAAACTGCCGCCGCGAGTGGAGGGGGCTTTGAAGACATTCACTTTGTTGAATTTTTTCTTCATTCGGTGCAAGAGCCATTGCAAGTCGGGGCCTTCGAAAATCTTTCCCACAAAATGACCGCCCGATTTGAGAACCTGAGTGGCAATAAAAAAAGCTTGGTCCGTGAGTTCGGCGGAAAGTCCTTGGTCCAGGTCACGAATCCCGCTGGTTCGAGGCGCCAAGTCACTGGTGACCACGTCTACCGGAGCGAGTTTGGCTTGAGCGACGGCCGCCAAAACCTGTTCTTTCTCCATGATGTCGGCCTGAAGGGTGATCAATCGTGCGTCGTCAAAAGTTTCAATTTCCTGCAAATCCACACCGAGCACTTTTCCGTTTGGGCCCACCAAATCACCGAGCACTTGCATGAAGCTGCCTGGAGCGGCTCCTAAATCCAAAACGTGATTTCCAGCTTTGATCAGCCGAAACTTTTTTTGAATGTCCAGCAATTTGTAGGCACTGCGAGCTCGAAAGCCTTCTTCTTTGGCCTTCAAAAAGTACTTGTCTTTAACGTGATAGTATCCACTCATGAGCTAAGAGTAGCATGAGGCTGGCCTCGCATCAAACGAGAGGGAATTTCTTTGGGTCCCCGACTTTTCTTGGGTAGGCCCAGGGGCAGGGCGCCTTTTGCACGAATTTCAACAAATGACGTTCTTCGCCGCTCGGGAGCTGGTAAGCGTGGGAGCTTTTGAACTCCAATTGAAGAAACTCTTGAGCTTTTTGGGAAGATTCGAGTTCAGTTTCCCATTCGGGCCCTTTCCAAGCGATGAGTTGACCACCGACTTTCAAGAACCCGCTGGCGTACTCCAAAAGGACCGGAAGCGGAGCCACCGCGCGAGCGGTCACGGCATCAAATTGGCCACGACATTCTTTTTCATGAGCGAAATCTTCAATGCGTCCAACCAAAAAATCCACATTGGCGAGGTCCAATTCTTTGGTGATCTCATGCAGAGCCTCCATTTTTTTCGTCACCGAATCCATCATGGAAAAATGGGACTGAGGACAAGCCACGGCCAAAGCCAAGCCTGGAATTCCACCACCCGTGCCCAAATCCAAGACTTTTTCCTTTTCCAAAAAATCATGAAAGTCCAGTGCGGCCAAAGCGTCGGGCAAGTGTTTGCTCTCCAGTTTCTCTCGGTCTCCCGCAGAAAAAAGATTAAGCAGCAGGCTCCTCTGTTGCAGGAGCTGGATCAGCTTCTGGAGTTGCGGTGTCAGGAGTGTCATCTGTGTCATCT
>CAYGAB010000004.1:0-2498 GCA_964347725.1 uncultured Candidatus Peribacteria bacterium
AAAGTTCCCACGTCTTCCAAGCGGTGGGGCAGGCCTTTGAACTTTGCGAAAACGGATTGAGTGATTTCATCTGGAACGCTCAATGCACGCGCGGCAGCCAAAACTAAAGTGGCATTTTCTCGATTGTGGGGGCCGGGCAAATGCAGTGCGTCCAAGATGGCTGTATCTTCGGTGTTTTCTTGAACTGGATTTTTTTGCCCGCGGCCAGAAAGTTCGGCCAATTCAGGATATTTTTTGTGAAAAAAGAAAAGGTCATTCGGACTTTGGTGACGAGTGATATTGGCTTTTGCCTCCAAGTAGGCCGCGAGCGAACCGTGCACGTCCAAATGATCCGGGAAAAAGGCTGTGAAAATCGCTAGGTGAGGAGAATGCTTGAGTCCGTCCAATTGATAACTGGACAGCTCGCAAACAAAGATTTTCCCTGTGGTGTGGACATGATCCAACATGGGTTCACCAATATTGCCCACCAATTCCACAGGTTGATCGGCGGCTTTCAGGACTTCGTAGAGCAGGCGAGTCGTGGTGCTTTTGCCTTTGGAACCCGTCACTCCAATCACGGTGTTGCTTGGGTCCAGATTTTCAAAAAATAGTTCAGTCCCGGAACTTAGCTTTTCTTTCACGGCTAGCAATTCCTCAAACCATGGTATTCCAGGCGATTTAATGATGAGGTCATAGTTTTTTAAAGCAGACAAATAGGACTCTCCCATGTGCAGGAGTATCCCGGGAATTTTCAAATCCGGATTTTTATCCGCCACCGCGAAGGTCCAAAATGGATGTTTTGTTTGCAAAAATCGCAGCGCGGCTTGGCCTTCTTTGCCGTAACCTAGGATTAAAACCCGCTGGTTGTCCAAAACTTCCAAAAATCGTTTGGGCAAGGCATGTTCCGGCTGAGGCGCAAAAAGTTCAAGGTCGTTTGGTGCTTTTCCTGTGGCCAAATCCAGAGCTTCCTGGACTTCCTCCGGAGTGCCCACGCACTCAAAGGGTTTGAAATTTTCTTGGCCCAGCAGTTCACGAAACAGAGGTTTCAAAAGGGGATCGGCGAGCAAATCTTTCCCGAAAATTTTCAACAAAGATTCTCTCTCCACAAAGGGCGATAAAATCGCAAACACAAAGGCACACTTTGGGCATTCTCCGCACCACAGAGTTTTGGCTGTTTTCTGAATGGAAAAGTTGCGATTGCAGCTTGAAAAGACTTCAAAATATTCTGGAAACTGAGCGAACATTTGAGCGATTTTCAGCTCAGAGAAAGGGCGCAATAAGCTGAAAACTTTCAGGTCTGGCGTGAGGGCGGTCTGTAGGTGACGATTCAGATCTTGCTCGAATTCAAAGCTTTTGCTGTATTGATGATTGATTTCCATCCCGTGGAGATGGGTGTTGCCTTCATTCGCACTGTTTTCGTTGGCAAAAACCACGGAATCGAATCCGTACAACAGTGCCATAATCACCTGAGCAAAGGTCACAATGGACGTGATGGGAACGTGTCCATTCAAAGCTCCCTGTGCGTTGAGTTCAAAAAGTTTGGGGTCCAAATGACGCTTCACCACCCACATGGGTTTTTGCATGGCTTCGGCCACCGATTGAGCCACAGCATGTCCACCCACGTTCACCAATTGAAATTCCTTTTTGTGATGCTTTAGCAACTCCGCCGCCACAATGGAATCTTTGCCTCCTCCCAATGGCAAGAGACTCCGCTCAGGGAGAACAATGGGCCAGGATTTTGGCTCGGCTGTGGAAGAAAAAGGAAATGCAATCAGTCCACGAAAATCGACCTTATTTTGGTAGAAAAATTCTCCCAGACCTTGCGTGAACAATTTGTTCCAAAAAGCCGCTTCTTCTTGGCTCAAAAGGCCCGAACGAATTTCAATGTTTGGTGGGCAAAAAGCCTTGTAGTAACTCACTCCCGCCGCCAAATGCAGGTTGAAGAAGGCTCGGTCCAGCAAGGCTGAGTCCACATCGTGCAAAGGCGCGTCTGGAAAAATCCAACGCTCTTCAAATCTGATGGAATCGTCCAAAGCGTAACGCAATTTAAGCTCCCGAGAATCGGGATTCCAGTCGTAAGATTCAAAGACGAACCGTTGGTGCTTTTGCGAGTGCTTCATTGTTGCCATTTAACCTGGAAAATGTTATAATGTAAAGAACCCAAATCATGCCAGAACACAAAAACAGATTAGAACTCGACTTCCAAGATGCCATCAGCAAGATTGAAGAACGTGGTGACTTCAATCGCTATGCCGAAGTAAAACCCATTTTCGTTAATCGGCTCAATGGCCTTCACCCTCAAGATTATGCGGAGCAGGGCCTCTGCTATTATTACCTTTTGGTGAGCTATTTGAAGGCTCATTTGGTGCACGAAACCGAAGAAAGCATCGATTTTTTTGAGAAAATGGACACGGCATTTGCTCAGCAAGAATCTGTTTTCCGGAAAAATCCAGAAAAATTCTCATGGAGCGAGGTGCGTGATTTTTATTATTTGATGGACCGATGTTACGGCTCTCTGT
>CAYGAB010000004.1:2508-20362 GCA_964347725.1 uncultured Candidatus Peribacteria bacterium
GCTCTCTGTCATTTCTCTACCTGAAACACGATTTCAAAATGAGACAAAGAAAAGCTCACGAACAAAAAATGGCCTACCGAAAAAATGCGTTCTGGTTCAGTCGAGAATTCTGGGGCTGGTTTGAATACAAGTTTCTAGAAGTCACCTGCAATTATGGAACGAGCCTTGGCCGCTGGGCCATCACCACAGGGATTTTTGTGATTTTCATGGCCTTTGTTTACGCTGGTTCTGACCATTTTACAGAATCGGCACTGAGGATCGTTTCACCTGAAACAGGACATTGGTACGACTATTTTTATTTTTCAGGCATCACAATGACCACCGTTGGATACGGCGACATTGTTCCTCAAATCGTTTTTGCAAAAATCTTAGTGAACCTTCAGGCTTTCATTGGATTTTTGATGCTGGGAATTTTCATCGGCCTCATTCAAAAACGTCTCTAGCTCTGAAGCAAAAGCCAAAGCAAGGGTTGAATGGCCAAAAGTCCAAAGAGCAATCCAATGTAGATGTTCTTGTTGAGCTTTTCGGCTTTCACTTCTTGTTCAAGCATGTCTATTGATTCCACTTGGCGTTTTAATTTGCTGTTGATGACGGACTCTTGCTCACGCAATGATTCACTTTGTTCTTGATGCTGCAAAAGTGGAACGGAATGTTTGAGCTGCATTTCCAATTGTCCAAGACGGTAATTGGCCGCTTCCAATTTATTGTTGTGTTCACGAATTTCTCGGCGAGACAGTTCGTACAATTCCTCAAAAACCGCTTCTCGTGCGTGACTGACCCCTTGTTCTTGTGCCATTGGCGCAAGACTCACATTGTTGTCTTCTACTGGGATTTGTTTTTGCTCCACTTCACCCGTTTCTCCATCAATCACCGTTGTGCTTCCCGTGTTGTTCAAGTGTTTGTGCACTCGTCCTGGGCCAGAAGGTGAAGCCCCATGAGCACTTTGAAAACGCGCGATCTTCAAATTGTTGACCTCTTCCTCGTTCAGCCAAATGTTCCCCGCTTTTTTCCTAGAAGAGAGCTTTCTGTCCGTGATGTATCGATCCAAAGTGCGAGTCGAAACATCAAGAAAATCAGCGGCTTCTTTTCGGGAAATAGTGAATTTAGCAGGTCTATCAGTGATCATGGTGGCGGGAGATTATTTGTCCACTCGATGCTATCATGCGATGTCCACTTTGACCACTCCTTTTTATTGCGTCTATACTGCACTTATGTTGTTTCAAAAACTCCAACGATTCGCGCGCCTCATGATTGTGTTGAGTGTAAGCGGATTCACACTGATTTTTCTTGCGGTCACTTGGTTTGTTTTCGGCCTACACAATGATAGCCGTGTTCATGCTTTGCGCACCGCATTTTGGATGGAGCACGCCTGGATGAACGGCGCAAAATCTCAAGAAGATCGCTCCAACTTGCTGCAACACGTGGACGATCAAAGTCTCACCGATTTGTATTTTCATGTTGGCCCCATCTCTGAAAGTGGACAAGCGGCGGACGACTTAAAAATCGACAAAGTTTTACTGAGGGAGTTGAAGAATAAAGGTGTAAAATCCTACGCTTGGTTGGGGCAAATTCGTCAGTCCATTGACTTGGAAAGTCCTGCGGTTAGACAGTCCATTGTGGACAGCTCCCTCTACCTTGTGGAGCAAGGATTTGAAGGCCTGCATGTGGACATAGAGCCAGTGCCAGCGGACGACACAGCTTTTTTAAATTTGATTTCTGAATTAAAAGCCGCTCTTCCAGGCACGGCGCTTTCTGTGGCCATGGACGAATGGCAACCGCACGGACTCAGTCAATGGGTGGCGCGCTGGGGAGGAGTGGACATCACCAGCTATTGGAGCACTCAACAATTTCAAGAAGTGGCAGCCATCGTGGACCAAATGGTGGTCATGACCTACGACACTCATTTCAAAGATCCAGCCCTCTACACATGGTGGGTGGAACAACAAACTTTAGCTTTATCTCAACGCTTGCCAGAAGGGAAAGAACTCTTCATCGGCCTGCCCACTTATGAGGAAGGTCAAGCTTTGGACCCGCGCGCGGAAAACCTAAGAACTGGCTTGGAAGGCGTGCGCCGTGGGCTCAGCAATCTGCGCAGTCGACCCGCCAAAATCACTGGCGTGGCTGTCTACTCTTACTGGGAAACCCAAGCCGACGAATGGTCCATTTTATCCTCTCAAATCGACAAGCCATGAAGCTGAATTTCCTGAACGATCAAGCTGCGAAAATTTCACCAAGCCTCTTTGACGATTTATTGGATCGGCTCTGCCTTGTCCACTCGCCTCTGCCCCACGAGAGCGTGGAACTTTGGATCACGGACGATTCGAGCATCCAGAATTTAAACCGTGACTACCGCGGCAAAGACAAGCCCACGGACGTTTTGTCTTTTTCTTTTTTGGAATCGGATCCGACCAATAAAAGCTCTCTTGGACAAATCATTATTTCTCTCGAAACCGCCGAGCACCAAGCCGCCGAATTGGGCCAATCCCTAGAAGAAGAACTGCGTTTTTTGTTCACCCATGGGCTCTTGCACTTGCTCGGCTACGACCACGAGACTCCCGCCGAAGAAAAAGTGATGTTGGAAAAAGCCTACAAGGTTTTAGGGCGGCACGAGGCTTGATCTCTGCACAAAAACCTATACACTCGGCTCTGCGCCCTCATGGCGGAATTGGCAGACGCGCATGGTTCAGGTCCATGTCCACGCAAGTGGGTGGAGGTTCAAGTCCTCCTGAGGGCACCAGAAAAGACTCGGCACATTTCAGGATTTTGTCAGGACTTTGGTCAAAAGCATGTGCTACCATTGGCGCATGAACGCTCAAATTGCCTTATTTCAAGGGAAAGAAATACGCAAAACACTCCACAAAGGAGAGTGGTGATTTTCTGTTCACGATGTTGTTGCAGCTCTTACTGACTCTGCGAATGTGAAGGATTACATCCAAAAGATGAGGAAACGATACAATGGGCTCTCTGTCAACTGGGCGACAATTTGTCACCCCCTTCGAATTGAAGCCCCTGATGGCAAGATGAGGGAAACCAATTGCGCCAACACCGAAGGGATTTTCCGGATCATTCAATCCATTCCTTCGCCTAAAGCTGAGCCATTCAAGCGCTGGCTGGCCAAGGTTGGCTATGAGCGTGTTCAGGAAATTGAAAATCCAGAGCTCGCCACCAAACGAACTCGCGCCCTCTACAAAGCCAAAGGCTATTCAGACGCTTGGATCGAAAAACGCATGCGTGGGATTGCTGTTCGCGACGAACTCACCAACGAATGGAAAAACAGAGGGGTTCGAGAAGGGGTGGAATACGCCATTCTCAGCTCTGAAATCTCTAAAGCGAGTTTTGGAATGACACCGAGTGAGTACAAAGCCTTCAAACATTTGAAAGGTGAAAACCTACGAGACCACATGACGGATCTTGAACTGATTTTTTCAATGCTGGGCGAAGCTTCCACCACGGAAATTGCACGCACCAAAAATGCTCAAGGATTCCTGGAAAATAAAACCGCCGCTCAAAAAGGTGGCTCCGTTGCTGGAAATGCTCGCAAGAATCTTGAACTCGAAAGTGGCGAGCCCATTCCGACACCACAAAATTTTCTAGACTCTAGCGCATCACGCCTTGAGTGAATTGAGCCGCCCTCATTCCAGACAGCTGATTCTCAAGCAAGGTGAGCTGTTGAAAATCCATGGCAGCCATTTGCGCCACCAAATGTTTTTTGATGCGCAAAAAGACATAAAAATCTCTCAGTATTAAATACGCCCTCTCACTCATAATCTCGAGAATACCATTACATTCCTCAGGAGCCTTAGGTTCTCTCAAGCCCAGTTCTTCTTGCACATAAGATGAGTCCACCACCGCTCGACCCCGGTTTCGACACGCTTTTACGTCTCGCATTTGGACCACCAATCGAATGAGTCTCCCAAATTCTTCGTCGCTCAAGGTTTGCGTGAACTGGACCAATTCAGGATTGATCTGAAAGCTAGATTCAGGCAATGCAATTTTCTGGGCTGCGTTTCTGATCTCGGCAATCACTGAAAGCACTTCCTGAATGTGTTCCGGACTGCCGTGAGCACGCTCTTTGCGAATTTTAGATCGCATCCTTTGGAACCAACGCCAGACCGCTTCATCTGAGACCTCCACCTCACGACCCATTTCTGCACTCAGACTTTCCATCAGCCAGTCAAAGAACCGTCCATTGCTATCGAATGCCAAACACGGCGTGCGCTCTTGATTGATTTGTGTTTGTACGGCGTGCAAAACCGCCATTCGCTGAGGTGGATTCAATGCAAGGAAGGCTTGCACCGCCACCCACACAGCTTCTTGCTGCTGATCGCCACTAGAAATCAGATCAGCAAATAAGCTCTGTGCCACTCTTAGAACATCTCCTTGGCAAGAACTGAGCTTCTGAATGCTGCTTTTTATCCCTGTTCTCTCAAAATCATGCATTGACTCCTGTTTTAGATGTGTGTTGGCCTGTCCGAATTGTCCTTATCCCTATTTTTCCTATCCATAATACTTGCAATCGCCAAAAGAAACGCTCCAGCTGCGGCGCCCACGGCACCACCTTGGCGACCTTCTTTTGTTTCGTAGACGCTTGGATGGAAAAAGGCTTTCTCACCACACACCAGAGGCTCCGCGGTAAAACCAACAAGGTCCGTGCAATAAGCAGGATCAAGATTTTCTCTGTCAGTATGACGCAAAGAACCTGCTACCGCTCCAAGACCGGCGGCTAATGTAACTATTTTTAAAGATGTCGGAAATAAAGATGTTTGTTCTCTCATGGTTTTACGTTGGCTGCATTTAGAACCTTTTGCATGCTTTGGCAGAAAAACACTGCAGCCAATACTATTCCCATTCCACCCGAGTGATAAGCCATCTCAGCTGCAATCGGTTGCTCTGTATTTTGAGCCTCCCAAGCTTCTTTCACCAAAACCATGCCTACTCCACCTGCAATCGCCGAGAGAGCTCCTAAACCTAGAACTGATCCTTCAGCCATTTCATCTGGAATTGATGTATCCTTATTTTTAGATTTTTCTGGAGGCTTAACAAATGGTTTCAACGCGCCGCAACCTAGCAATACTAAACCTGCAGCAGCGCTCACAGAGCCTCCCATCAGCCCTAGAACTCCACATCCATCGAGCTCAGCAGCAGCAGCAGTCAGTTGATTCTGAGCCCATGCCTCAGCAACAACACCCCCTCCCAATAACATGGTTGATACCACAGCTGGCTTTTGCATCCATGCATTTGCCTGATCGAGAGCTGCACTTAATGAATCTTGATTGTTTTCATCCATGGCATGACTGATTAGGGGAATTTGAAGAGTTCCTATTAAAAGGTAAAAAATCTATTTTGTCAAATTAGGTGTAGACTGGAGCAATTAGCGTGAATTGACTGACTTGACGGTTGATCAGCAAAAAACCAAGGCTTCACCCAAACAACTCACTATGACTACCAAGTCGCACCAACTCGAGAACAAGTTGATTCTTGTAGATTTTATAAACCAATAACAGATCAGGTTGGAGGTGACACTCCCAAAAATCCCGCATGCTGCCTTTCAATGAGTGATCTTTGTGTTTTTCTTCTAGCACCCTCCCCTCAGCCAAGGCATTGATGACCTCATTTAAGACTGACACATTAAAGCGGCCTGATTTGCAAAGCCTTTTATAGTCCTTTCTGAACAGTTTAGTGGGAACAATTTTATACATCACGGTCCTTTAGTATGTCTTCCATCATTTCTGTAGCGGAATCATACATTTTTGCGGTTCCAGCTTCAATTTCTGCTTCCAGCTGAGCGACGTCCCGCAACATTGCAGCTTCTTGTTTTGATGTAAATCCATTCACCGTTCGAATAGGAAAAGGAATGCTCTTTGTAATAATAACCTGTTGAAGAAAAAGCTGAATGGCGCTGCTCATGTCGAGCCCCATCTCCTTGAGAATAGCGGTGGCCAGTCTTTTCCGTTTTTCATCCGTGCGAATGTTGATGGTGGTCATGAGAAAGTCATTTAAATTCAAAAAGATTGTATCACAAGGTGCGCACAATGTAAATCACCTGTCCTGAGTGGGCAGGCTTCACACGTACTCTGGCTTACCGTAACGACCCAGCTTATCGTAAGCCATAGTAAAAAAAATCTTGCCACGCACTTGTTTGGCCATTTGCTCAGCAATGAAACGAGCAACCAAGGAGGTGTGGCCTTGTCTCAGTTCAGGAGTTAGCTTCTCATTGTAACGCACACTCTGGAGAATCTCGGCGTCTCGTACATGCAACATGTCGTCAATCACACCCTTTTCAATCGCGGCCTTCATGAATGGAAAGGGAATGTTTCCAAAGCTCCCTGTGCCCGGCATGTCGTGGACTTGCCACTGAGCGGGGATTTCTTCGTCGCCAGCCAGTTTTGGCGCAATGCTTCCCCATCGGTTTCGATGTGCGACGTAAAACGGACAGGCACGTGTGGGCTCATAACCAATCACTCGCGCATCGGGCCATATGGTTTTCACACGACGACCAACCCCTAAGAGAGTGCTTCCATTTCCGACTCCTCCAATGAAATAATCCACTCCGATTCCAGGCTTTTGCATTGCGACTTCATCCGCAATGGCTTCAAATGCGATTGGCGTGCGGAAATCTTGAGAGTGGTTGGGCATCCACATTCCTCGACCTTCTGCTCGCAAAGCTGCTTTATTCTCACGGAAATAATGCACCATGTCCTCCGCACAAGCCTGCAAATAACGCTCACGGTCGCTGCTCAAATGCACCTCCGCAAAACGTCGCGATTCCACAATGCGGGGTTCAGGGACAAAGTCGGGCATGAAAACGTGCGGTGCAAAGCCGAGCTTTTGGCAGATCCATGCAAAAGAAATACCCGCACTGCCTGAAGTGGTTTCAAGCAGCACATCTCCCTTCGAGATGGTGCCCTCTGCTTCAAGAGCCTCAAGCAGGGGAAGGTAGCATCGGTCGTAGTGACTCTCAGTGGGATTTGCCGTTTCATCTTTCTGAACCAAGGTATTCCCATTGGGGAGTGCAATGACTCTCAGAGGTGTGTTTCCTGTGGCTGCCTTCAGCCGTTTATGCACTTCAGACCTACTGAGGGATTGAATGTCCTCTGAGCGCAGGCCCATAAGCTCTTCTCGTTCCCTTAGACGTTGTGAAAAATGGGTTTCTCGCATGGGGTAGTTGTGATGGTAAAGGTGAAAGCATATTTTGATTCACGCATCATGTCCATCAACTTAAGTCAAATTGGACATAAGGACTTTTATTTTCAGATTGAAAATGCTACAATTAAGTGACGATGAATTAAGTCAACATGAACCAAAAAATCCTCCAAAAGCTAGGAATGACGGCTGCTGAGATCAAGATTTACCTCAAACTGCTGGAATTGGGATCGTCTTCGGCAGGTGGCCTCTCCAAGAGGCTGGAAGAAAACCGCACCTCCACCTACAGCCTTCTTCAATCGCTTCAAAAGAAAGGCTTGGTTTCCTACGCCATCCAGCACGGTGTGAAAAATTTTGTGCCCATGGACCCCAGCATTCTGGTCAATTCCTACGTGGAAGGGGCCAGTTCTCTGAAAAAACTGCTCCCAGAGCTGGCCGCCATTTACAACACTTCACCCAAGAAACCTAAAATCACTTTTTATGAAGGGGTGAACGGGATCAAGCAGTTGTGTGAAATTCTTCTGGAAGTGCCTGGCTCAACCCGCTACAGCTTCATGGGCGTGGACGAGCGCACGGTTCATCCTGAAATTGAGAAATACTTCGAGCAAGATTTCATCAATCGACGAATCAAATTGGGCATAAAATTCAGAGCCATCGTCACGGGCGAAATCCCTTTTGCATCAGGACATGAAAAAACCGACGACAAGCAGCTGCGTGAACTTCGCCGAGTGGATCCAAAAAAGTTCCCCATGAACATTCAGATCGACATTTTCCCGAGAAACAAAGTGGCCATTTACTCCTACAACAAAGAGGAAATGATGGGCGTGATCATAGAGCACGAGTCTTTTTACTTGACCATGAAGACCGTGTTTCAGCTGGCGTGGGTTGGGCTGGTGTAGCTCCACCCATTGCGAAATAGGACTTCTCCTCATAAGCAAGAACCACTGTAATCGGCTTCTGAGAAACAGTAAACCCATAAGCTTTTGGGAAGTGGTAAGTCCTCCCATCAACCACGTCACATGAGGATTCATCTTCACCCATCCCTTCTTTCACTTGTGCATTAAATGTGATTAGACCATAATGATCTGATACAGGACTAACCTCGTATCTTCCTTGAGGCAAGTACCAAACATCACGAGATCCTGATTTACCTTTGAATCTATATTTGTGACAAAGCTCAGACCAGTCGACCGGCTGAGCACCTTCCACAACTCGCGCACCTCTGACTAAAAAAAGCGTGTCCATGAAAGCAGATGGGTGGCTGCCAGCAGCACGCACTACAGCGCTGGAATAATTACTTCCCTGAATCCCTCCATCTGCTGCTACCAAATGTTGCTTAACATCAAAAGATGTGCGCTGCAAGCTATGGTTATCACGGCCAAGAATGCTATCAGGAAGCGTGAATGCTTCTGAAAAAGGCTCCCCAATGATCACAATTCCTGGAATTATTGAGGCAGTTGAATTTTGCCACCTTCCAGAGCTTTTTTTCTCTCCAATGATAGCGTGGAGCATTGATTCGAAATCACGAAGACTAGGCTCGGGCGAAAGATCATTCGTTTCAATCACTCTTAATGGCTCTGATATTGGGAATGCCTCCTGATCTTGCGTTTCACTCATGAATGTAGGAAAAATTACAGTGGCTGACTTTAGCAGCCTCCAATGACTATGTCAACTTGCCTTGAAGCTACCCATGAAGACCGTGTTTCAGCTGGTGTGGAGTGAGCTGCAGCCTCACTCAGACAGCACAGTCTTATTGATGGCTATTTCGACCGTCACACCTTTCTTGTTATTACCAAATTGCCCACACCGATTCACTTGGAATCCTGCCGCTTCTAATCGAGGCCGCAGTAAGCGAGCCAACTCCGTACATGCAGCCTCCACCACTACGTCTTCCATGAGTGCAAAATCAAGACAGAATTCTATGCGGTCAGAACGTTCATCATTTGAAATTAAACGCTTGTCTCCTAAAAACTGAAGACTACCATTTTGCACTAAAGAACATTCTCGCCCAATTTCTTCCAGCAATTTTTGCACCAAAGTACCCACCACTTCAGGCAATGCCCCATGTGCTCTAGAGATTGCAGTGGCAAGAGCAAACAGATGTCCATCTGCCATTTTACCAAGCAGGTCAGGGCGAGTTTGAGGGTCAGCAATTGCCCCTAAAGCACGCGTAATAAAATCCATCCCGTAGGCCAGTTCAACAGCTTGAGTAATTTTTGCTGCATATTTGCGAAAATAAGCATCTAGTGATTGGGAAGCAGCATTCCTTGCAGTTTCAATGTTAAACGCTAGTATTTCTGGATTATGCCCCATTTTGAGTACGGAAATTGCACCTTCAATCACACGAATAAGTTCATTTTGAGACACTCGCAGCGCTGCATCAATAATGGGGTTGCCACTTAGTCGGCTGAGGGTCACTTCTACTCCAGCCTCTAAATCTTCCGAAATAGCATCAACCACTACATTTGTGGGTGGAAAGCCTGCTAAAGCGAGCACTGCGAATTCTTGAGGCACTACCGCAGCTAATTCTGATCTAGACATTTAAAACTGGAGTAAATTTAGATACAAGAAAATAATGCTTAATGTGCATTTTGTCAACGGTGGCGACCCTAAAAAGGCTGAGTGCGTTTGGCAACCAGATACAAACCTCCCATGATCACCGTCATCCCAAGGTAAGCCTGCCAACCGAGGAATTCATCAAAGAACAGGTAGGCCAGCAAGACGGAAAAAGCAGGGATCAACAACTTAAAGGATGAAGCCACGCCTGCGTCCAAATGATGCAAACTCTCTGCAAATAAAACCCACACCAAAGCCGTAGAAACGATCCCCATGTACGCCAAGCCAAAAAATGCCGTCCAGGAATGAATTGCAAACACCGAAGGCTCTTGAAATGCGCAGAAAACAGTGAGAAGCAAGCCACTTGGCAACAGAGTAAAAAGTGTGTAGGCGAGGCCGCCGATCTTTGGGATCAGTCGCTTCTTCCCGATCAGAGTCAAAAGTGCTGCCCCCAGTGCCGCCAGTAGCGCATAGAGCATCCCTTGCCACTCGGCGTGAGCAAAAAATCCGAGCAGGCTCTCCCCTTTGAGGAAAACAAGAATCACGCCAAAAATTCCGGCCGCAATTCCAAACAGTTTTGTTAGAGAAACCCGTTCCATCCCCAAAGCAATCGCCCCAAGGGCTACCATGAATGGATTGGTGTTCATTAAAATCGACGACAGTCCTGCGCCCACTTCCTTCACGCTCAACATGAGGAGCAAAGACGTTAGCAGAACACCTGTGAGGCTGGCAAAAATCACCCAAAAGGAGTCCACACGATTGAGCGAAACCCCATGGGCCCCTCTGTTCTTGATGAGGTACAAGGGCAAGAGGAAAAGGATCGCGAACAAGATCCGATAAAGAACCACCGTGATGGGTGAGTGGTCGGTGAGAAGAAATCTTGAAACAATATACTGAGAACTCCAAACCAACATGGTCAGTGTCAATATCGCAGACCAAGTGAAATGATTTTTCCGCGTGCTCATTGCTTGAGACTGTGAACAGTTTAGACACTCGCCAGAGGCGAGGGATGGTCGGGGTTACAGGACTCGAACCTGTGACCTTCTGGTCCCAAACCAGACGCGCTAGCCAACTGCGCTAAACCCCGATGCTGTGAATGTAGCAAGCGGGAGTATAGTAGAAAAGCTAGACCTCGGCAATGCGGGTTTTGGGATTTGGGTTTTTTGGAATTTCCAGATACCATTGAGGCACATTCAATTTGAGCGCATGCATAAAACCTGGTTGTCTTTGGCTGGCCTCAAACTCGTTTCAAATGAAAATGACACTCTCGGAAAAATGAGAGGTGCCTTGATGGACCCAGAGCGAGGGCAGATTTTTGCTTTTCTCACGAGCTGGCGGAATGCGGTGCCAGCGCAGAATCTTGAAGGCTGGAAAAAAACACAGATCACCCTCACGGATCCTGAAGCCATTGAATCGCCCTTTGAACTTTGGCGGGTCCAGCAATTTGGAATGATGCGATGCTTTCTGAACGGGAAAAAAGTCCTGTCTGCGTCTGGAAAAAAGCTTGGTCGTGTGCATGATTTTAGCTTCGACACACTCAGCATGCAGGTCCTCAGCTTTGAAGTCTGGAAGAATTTTCTGGCATGGGAATGGGGTCACCGGATTTTCACCTGGCAAGACGTTTCCGAAGTGACCGACTCTGCCATTTTGCTCAACATCGAGCCCGAAGCCACAAAGAAAATCCCACAAATCCAACTGATGCCAACGGCCTAACCTCCTAGCTCGCATCCCAAACAAAAAGAGCCCCCGAGGGAGCCCTTCTTGCGATTGAGGGTGAATTTAAATTTCCATTAGGGACCAACCGTTGTGGTCGTTCCTGTTCCAGCACCCGTGTCTCCTCCACCAGCTTGTAGCACGGTGTTGATGAGCGCGAAGGAAATCAAGATGATCACGATACCTGTTACGGCGTACATGAGAATGTTCTTGGCTTTTCCAACGGATTCTTCATTTCCTGCTGAAGTTACGTAGAGAATACCTCCGTAGATCACCATGATGGTGGCCACAAAACCTAGAAAGGCCAGGAAGTAGTTTAAGATGACTTGAACAAGGTCTTTGAGAGACCCTTCGCCACCAGTTGCACCTGCGACGGCGCCGATGTTGTCGTCAGGACTGATCAAGGAAGTAGCAAAGCTCATTTCAGGAAAAATCGCAGAAAGAGTCACCGCTGCCCCAAATAGGCCTGCAAACAGCATTGCTTCACGAAAACCTCGGGTTTTGAGGATTGCTTGCATTGCGTGGGGGTTAATTTCAAGACCGATTATACACAGCTTATTGTGCTGGCACAAAGACAATTTCTCTCTCCAAAGTGAGTCCGAATTTTTCATGCACGGCATCTTGCGCCATTTTCCCCAAATCCAGGATGTTTTGAGCTGTGGCTCCACCCAAATTGACGAAGAAATTTCCGTGCCGTGGAGAGATTTGAGCCTGGCCAAGTTGAGCCCCCTTGAGTCCGCATTGGTCGATCAAAAAGCCGGCGGATTGCTCCACGGAAGGGTTTTTAAAGAAAGATCCCGTGCTGAGTCCTGGTGGCTGTTTGCCAGCACGCACTCTGACAATTTCTTTCATTTTTTCTTGGATGGACAGGGGCTCTCCATGCGTGAGCTGAAAGCAAGCCCTGAGCACCACCGCCGTACTGTGCTTCAAGAGAGAATTTCGGTAGGAATAGCCGAGATCAGCAGGAGCCAATCGGCGCACTTTGCCGTTTTCCAAAACCTCGGCCCATTTCAAAATGTCTTTGGTCTCCACTCCAAAACAACCCGCATTGCCGACCACGGCTCCACCCACGGTTCCGGGCAGACCGTTCCAGGCTTCCATTCCTGAAAGTCCTGCTTCGGCGGCGGCTTTGACCACCTGCATGGTGGAAGTGCCGGCTTCCGCTTGAATCTCAGCGAGATCGGCGCGCACCTCAATGGATTGCAACCTGATTCGAACCACCAAACCTCGAAACCCGGCATCGTCAAAGAGAAGATTGCTGGCGCCTCCAAACACAAAACTTTTGAGTTTTTTTTGATCGGCCCAGGTGAGAGCCTCTTTCAATTCCTGCTCGGTTTTGACTTCCACAAAATAATCCGCCAGACCTCCTATCTGGTAGGTCCCGTAACGTGCCAAAGAGTGGTTTTCTTGGATCATATGAAGAATGGAGCCACCTATCGGAGTTGAACCGACGACCTACGCGTTACGAGTGCGTTGCTCTACCACTGAGCTAAGGTGGCCCAAAAAAGCTTGGGCAGTCTAACAAGGAATGTAGGCTTTTACAACCGTAGCTAGGCGTTTAACTCATCAAGAATAAACTCTCTTTCTGTAGCTGTGAGTTCTCTCCTTGCACCGATCAGAGCCATTACAGATGAAAGATTTGAATTGCGTTCTTGCCCACTCTCTCTAATGAGTGCCCCTGCACATTGTTTGAATTCTAGGTCAGATATTTCAGAGTTTCTAATTCGCACTCTTAAACCAACTTTACTCCTGAAGGCTTGAGCTTCCTCCGCACCTCTAGTGGGGGCGGCATTGCCACTTCTGCGATACTGAGTCAAAACAACTGCCAGCTCTGGCTCATAAAATGGATTCGCTTCTACGAGCTCACGGTTCACTGGACTGAGGAAAAGCGCAATTCTTTCCATTTGCCATTTCCATTCTCTAAGTTCCTCGGTGGACTGAATTGCAAAGGTTAATCCTTCTGCATCCGTACCTGTGATTTTTAGTGCTCGCATCAAAGTCCTCCAGTGAGCATGGCTAATTTTTGACTGCAAGTAAGTCATCAAACCATTCAACTGCTCGACTGGTGGCGGAGCCATCTCTTTCATGCGAGCACTAGCGAGTGTTTCGATTTCACGATGCACCCAGCTCCTTCCTCTGCGTATCCAATCAACATTCACACTCTTCCCTCTGGCATAATCTGGATTTATTCGCTCTGGCCTTACGCCTCCTTTCTCCAGAGTGTCGAAGACTTCATCAAACCTTTCCTTTGACATCGCCCAGTAATCTTTAACACTTTGCTCCCAGTATCTTGGCTCCAGTCGCTTTCTTAATTCAATTGCCGTTTGCTCTAAAAATTGGGCGACTTCACGCGCACCGAGAGCTTCGTTGACTGCTTGAATGAGCGCAATCTTTAATTCTGGTCCCAAGCCAAGACGGTCAATAAAGTATGCTGCCTCGTCATCTACACATGGGATGATAAAACTAGGGGAAGAGCTGCCTGTAGCAACTGGGCGTTTTTCGATAGCCGCAATTAAAACAGGCTGTAAGGCTTCACCAGACATCCTCAACTCTTCCTCTAATGCGGCTACTCTCTGAGTGGCTCTGAGTGCAATCTCTGGACCAAATTTAGATGCAATAGCTTTAATTAAACATGCAATCTCTTCCGTTCTCTCCTGTGGCATCCTCACAAAAGCATAAACTGCTCCACGTTCCTCAATGGGCGTTTCTTGGAGGAACCTCTCAATTCTTTCGGAGCTTATGGGAGTAAGGTTTAGCCTCCCCCTTGTCTTTCTAATTTCTGACATTTTGGTGTGATTAAATCAGTGGATTACGCCAAACCCAACCAACAGTCTTAGCCCTGACTGTTTAATCTTCCCGCGTCGATGAGCGGTATCTAAGCTGAATTGAAAGAGATTTTGATTTTTCACAACCACAGGCACAGCCAATCCTCCAGCAACATGTGTAGATATGGAGTTTGATAAGCACCAAGCAAGATCCTCGTCCGTTGCTGTTGATAGATCCAAGCCATTTAAAGCAACAGTAAAAGATTCTGTTAAAACTTCCGTATCCGCAAGCCCTCCAAAGACGCACAGCATCCTCAAGCCTTGCTCTGCTGTGATCTCTCCATTTCCCACCTCTATGTCGCCATCGATATGAAAATAGCCAGCTGATTTATCATCATCATCGCCATACTCTTCCAGCTTTACACTTATGTACAAACTGGCACGCAGTGGAACTGGAATGAGGTCTACCACAGCTCGAGCTATTGGACCTAAGCGCCCTGCAACTTCCTGCAATCTTCCAGTCACCAAAGGCTCAGCTTGAATTGCTTCTTGTGAAACTGGATCCTCAATCTGTCCGATAACCCTATACTCATTAGAAAGAGTCAGTGACTGAGAGGGCACTTCCTGAGATGGCCCCTTAGGTTCAGCAATATGAGGTTCAGCAATACTTTCTTGTAGCAGTTCAGCCATTTTTAAAATTAATCTTGCAATTATACCAAAAAAAGCTTGATCTGAACAGATCAAGGTTGGAAAAATGGAGCGGGAATCAGTTTATACTTTTCGCCATTATACTTGCAGAAAGTTATGACTTTTTGTATACTAGAGCAGTCTAAGCTCACCCTCAAAAAGATGAACATACTCTCTCGCCTCGCTTCAAAACAGATAGAAAAATACCTTTTCAAGGGGAAGGTACTCATTATTTATGGGCCCAGACAGGTTGGAAAGACCACCTTGGTCAAAAGATTGATGGAACAATACAGTGGACGTTATCTGCTTTGTGAAGAGCCAGATATTGCCACTGCCTTGACAGGTAAAACATCCACGGAACTGTGGCATTTTTTAGGAGAAAATAAGTTGATCATTTTAGATGAGGCTCAGAAAGTGGAAAATATCGGGACAGTTTTGAAGTTGCTGGTGGACACCAAACCGGAGATCCAAATCGTTGCCACAGGCTCTTCCAGTTTCGAACTGGCCAACAAAGTAAACGAACCCTTAACAGGTAGAAATTTCGAGGTTCATATGTATCCGCTCACTGTCTCCGAAATCGTGAACAACAGCTCTTTGTTGGAAGCCAAAAGACTGCTAGAGCCCTTGCTGATCTACGGAAGCTACCCGGAGATTTTTTTGAACACGGACTTAAAAGTGGATTTGCTTAAAAAAATCACCAACGACTACCTGTACAAAGATATTTTGTCTTTTGGGGACATTCGTAAGCCATCCCTCTTGAGAGACATTCTCAGAGCCTTGGCCCTACAAGTGGGCTCACAGGTATCGTACTCAGAGCTTGCCTCTCTTGTGGGAGCCAGTCGAGCGACAGTACAGTCCTACATCGATATTCTTGAGAAAGCCTTCATCCTTTTTAAGCTCTATCCACTCTCCTCTCGCAAAAGAAACGAAATTCGTCACATGCACAAAATTTATTTTTACGACAACGGTTTCCTCAACACGCTCCTCCAAAACTACAACGCTTTAGCTCTGCGGGGGGACACAGGGGCCTTGTTCGAAAACTTTTTCATTTCGGAAAAAATGAAGCAAAAAGCCGCTACGGATACTTTAGGAGATGTTTATTTTTGGCGCTCAAAAAGTGGCCAGGAGGTGGACTTCGTTGAATCTTTTGAAGGAGGCACTCGACTAGTTGCCTACGAGTGCAAGTGGGCAAAGCCTAAAGCAAAACTGCCCAGTCAGTTTCAGGCCACTTACAAAGTGAGTGAATTCAAGGTGATCACAAAAGACAATGTGATAGAGGAACTGAGCAGAGCCTAGAATGTGGCTTGAAAAATAAAATATTGAGAATACCTAAAAAAACCACCGACCAATATAGACTTTCATGCCATTAGCAACTTGTAATCTTACTTCAGATAAGACATCCGTTATCCCCCGAGACACACCCACTTCAAGGCGTTTTTTGAAATGAACTCTTGCAGAGGCATCAATGTTTGCCCCTGACCACTCGTCACTTTCAATCCAACGCTCCCCCTCAAAATCAGAAGGAAAGACATACATCTCCTTCTCAATACTGTATTTACCATCTCCATCTTCAAGAGAGCTGAGGATTTCATCAATATCTCTAACTTCCACTGCTTGTTCTCCAGGATGAACTGGTACTGGATCCATTGTAGTTTTGAAACCCTGCTTGTCGAGCAAACTCCATACATGAAGCTGACCTGCATTGGCTGTGATTACAGGTTCTCTTTGAGGTGTTCTTCGAACGTATTCTTTAACAAACTCTTCCATGGCCTCTTCAGCGGCTTCGGCTATCCCATTGCGACGATAGCGCGGATTCACTTCACGATGCCTTATTCGAAACTCATCTCCGTAGTCTGCAAGGTTGAACTGGGCAATTTTTTCAGATGGATTTTCCTCACGATCAAGTTGAATGATAATTCCTTGAAAGCGAAACTCCCCCTGCTCAGTCCACTGATATTGCTTGGTGATTTTGAGGCGAACAGGGAAAGGGCCGTCTATGCGTGTATTGACCAGATCAAAAGGAGCTTTCTTCTCCGTAACAGGTCCAGGGTCTGCCTTCAAATAGTTGGATACACAAGATTGAGCATTCGTTTTCATTGCAACACGAATAGCATCCATATTTTCAATTTTTTCAGGTACTCCTTGAGATGCCTCCTGAAGTTCAGCACGGCTCGCAGTAAATGATTTGATTCGTGCGGAGACACTTTCTTTTAGTGGTTCAGGCATAATGTTTTCAACTTATTTTATGTTTGTATTTGGGTTTTGTCGCAGCGGGAAGCAGTTTCCACTCACACAGCTGGTGAATTTTTCAAAGCATCTTCAGCTTGGCGACCCACTTGCCCCTGCGTGAGTTCAAGTTCTTGCAGATTTGCGGGCGGTTTCATGATTGTGATGGCACAATTGTCTGGCGCTTCAAAACGAAAAGAGATTTGACTGTCATCAATTCCTGCATGCATCGCCAGGGCACGAACAATGGGCATATCTATTGGTGTCTCACCTTCATATGACATTGCATTGTAATCTGCATATTTCACCCTGAATCCACTGGGCTCCGTGCGGTTTGTTACGTGTAGGGTTCTGAATGATTCGTCTGGGAGGATGTACTCAATGGGCAGTCTGAACTCAACTGAGGGGCCATCATCCACATGAGATTCAACTTTTTTTTCTGAAGAAGGATAGCAGTGGATGACTAGTGCACCGCCGACTTTTAGTTTTTTATACATATTGATCAAAAATGCTTCATTTTCTGCCACTGTCGGCAGGTATCCAAAAGAGCGATTGATGCATAAGACTGCATCCTGACTTTCATCAAGGATCAGATCTTTTTCGGCTAGAGCATCAAAAGTGGCTTCTATAAAATTTGGCCCTTTGTATCTATTACTCGCACGTTCAATCAAATTGTGCCCTCCATCTATCCCCGTCACATTTAGTCCATATTTCTTTGCAAGAACATTCGAGTGGTGCCCTTCACCACATGGAACATCCAATAC
>CAYGAB010000005.1:0-3428 GCA_964347725.1 uncultured Candidatus Peribacteria bacterium
GAATTGGCTTGGGAGGCTTCCGAGAAGTACCACAAGAAAATTCTAAAGGAGCACAATGGAGGCAAAGCTCTTTGAGCGGCCGGAGCAGGCGGTCCAATGTGGAATAAATCAATTGAGACTCGATGACGCACCCAAAAGTTTCTCCATGCATGAAGCTGATCAAGGCCACTTGATTTTCTTGATACAAAAAAAGTCCAACAGGGTCGGGTTGGGCCAGTGTGTGGACTTCATTTCTGCATGAGCCAGAGGTGTTGAGCTGCTCGTGGCTGGGGGCAAAGCCAAGTTTTGGCAGTGGTGAATCGAGAAATTCTTGAATCAACTCGTCCAAAGCATGAGTTCCCTCAATGGACCGAATTTTAGGTTTGATTGGACATTGGTTAGTGATTTCTGTGAGCTTGGGGAGAGCTTTTTCCAGAAATCGTAATTTCAGGTGTTTGTCGTGCAGATCACTTTTGAGTAGTTTTACCAGCAGGTCTGGCTTGAGCGCGGTAACGGTGTTCACTTTATTTTTTTGAGTGATGCTCACGAAGCCTTTCATTTCCAACTGTTGTACCAAAGAATACACAGTGGTTCTCAAAATACCGGTTTGTTTGGAGAGGTTGGACAGAGGCAGCTCTCCCATTCTAAGTAGGCACAGGTACAGCCGCGCTTCTTTTTGGCTGAATCCTGCTTGAACCAAAAGTTCTTGGTGCTCCATTTGAAAGTTGGTGAGCCTCCATTAATAAGCTTTTTCGCAAACTTATCAAGTCCTTCAGGTATTTTTTCAACAATATTTTAAACATTTTAAATCTGTAAAATCGCCTAAAAATATTTTCTGTCGGTCTTTTTCGACACAGCTTTTTGCTGCGCATCGGAGCGGTACTTCATCTAAACCATCGCCAAAAACATTTACATCAGCTCAAAAATAGGCTAGAATAACAAGATTCTTTTCACAAATCACTCATGTCAGACCCACGTTTAGACCGACAAGCAGAAGGCCAAGAAAGTTCAGAAACCGATCGTGGTCTGCTGGACGGAATCAGAGAGGGCTTCAACCGCAGCGTGAAATTTGTGCAGGTTGTTGGGGCGAAAGTGGGGGCCGTACAAGATGGAGTCGCTGATGTCCTGAATGGCGCAAAAGGCGCCAAAGTTGAGTGGGACAACGCCGCCAACAACGCCGCAGCTCGCAAAAACGTCTACATTGTGCAAGAACCATCTGGCAACGTTCGTCGAATGTCCGCTGAGGAATACAATCAAAATCCCCACGTCACCGTTTTTGAAATCAACGGCAAACCTGTAGCCGCCAACAACAAGTTCACGACAGCACCACAGGGAGCCAAAAGTTCCTCCAGCACCTGGGCCGCTTAGCCAAGCTTGGTCATGCTAATTTTTCCAGCGGCGCAATGCTGAGGGCGAGTTTTTTCGTGCCCACGCGCGGGTCTTTGAAGGCGATGCTAACCACTCCGCCGTTGATCTGCACCACCACACCTTCCCCAAAACTGCGATGCCTCACGCGGTCGCCTTCGTGAACTTCCTCAAGAGGTCGCATGGGAGCTGGTGACTCCACCTGGATGCTTGGCATTTCCTCTGGCTCCAGCGATTCTACAGGAATGGGCTTTCTGCCGTAGCCGCCCCAGCCACCATCCTGTGCATAAGCTGGGAAAGTCGAACTTTCAATCAAATCCTCGGGAATGTCCATCAAAAATTGAGAAGGCGCATTCTGCCTAAACTCCCCAAACAAAAGCCGTTGTTTGGCATAGAGCAAAAACAAACGATCCATTGCCCGAGTGATCCCCACGTACATCAGCCGCCGCTCTTCTTCCAATTCTTCGGGTTCAAACAGCGTCCGAGAATGAGGAAAAATACCTTCCTCCAATCCCGTCAAAAAGACCACCGGAAATTCAAGCCCCTTGGCGCTGTGCAAGGTCATGAGCGTCACGGCATTGTTCTCGTCCCCCACCTGTTCTAGGTCAGAAATCAGCGCCACTTCCTCCAGAAAAGTCGCCAAAGAAATGCCGGGCTCCAGAGCCTCGTACTTGTCCGCCACGGAAATCAATTCTTGCACGTTTTGCAAGCGAGCCTCCCCTTCCGGACTTCGATCCGCCGTTAAAAATTCTTTGTAACCTGATTCGCTGATGACGTGTTTGACCACGCCCGCCGCCGAGAACTCTTGGTTCAGAGATTGGAAGTGCCGAATCAGCCTCACAAAAGCCTCCAAAGCCGCACTTTTGGACCTCAAACTGGGAATTTCATGAGCTCGTTCCATCGCACGGAACAGCGGAATGTCCATGTCGTGAGCAAATGCTTGCAAAGTCTCAATCGTTTTATTGCCGATTTTTCGAGCCGGAGTGTTCACAATTCTCAGCATGCTCAGCGTGTCGTCCGGATTGTGAATGAGTTTCAAATAGGCCAAAATGTCTTTGATTTCCTTGCGTTCGTAGAATTTCACGCCACCCACAATTCGATAAGGAATTCCGTAACGAATCAAGGCTTCTTCCAGAGAGCGCGATTGAGCGTTGGTGCGGTACAGGATCGCGTAGCGCCGGTAGTCGTTTTGGCCATGCTGACGGATGTCTTCTGAGGTCAGCTGAGCGACTTTCAGCGCTTCATCCCGTTCGTCATGAGTGGTGAGAATTCGCAATTTGTCGCCGCCCTCTCGTTCGGTCCAGAGGCGTTTTTCTTTGCGTTTTTGATTTTTCTCGATGATGGCGTGAGCCGCGTCCAAAATCAGACCCGTGGATCGATAATTTTGCTCCAATTTGATCACCAAAGCTTCCGGATAATCTTTTTCAAAATCCAAGATGTTTTGCATGTTCGCCCCTCGCCAAGAATAAATGCTCTGGTCGGGGTCGCCGATCACGCACAAATTCCGATTTTTCTCGGCCAACAGCTTCACCAAGGTGTACTGAGCGTGGTTGGTGTCTTGATACTCGTCCACAGAAATGTAGCGGTAGCGGTCTTGGTAGTGCGCCAAAATCTCCGGTTGACTCTGAAAAAGCTCCACGGTTTTGATCAGCAAATCGTCAAAGTCCAAAGCCTGAGATTGCGCCAATCTTTTTTGATAAGCCTCGTAGAGTTGCCCCACTTTTTCCGTGAAAACATTGTGCGCCCGAACCCTGTAATCCTGCCAAGTCATCAACTCATTTTTAGCTTGAGAAATATGGCTTAAAACCGCCCGCGGATTCACCTGTTTTTCATCAATCCGATGGAGTTTCATCAGCTCTTTCATCAGCACCACTTGGTCGTTCCCGTCGTAAATCACAAAGCGATTTTCATAGCCCAAATGATGAATGTGCTTTCTCAAAAGTTGCGAACAAATCGAATGAAAAGTTCCAATCGTGGGCATGTCTTGAACCTGAAAACCCTCCATGAGTTTGAGCACGCGTTCCTTCATCTCCGTGGCGGCTTTGTTGGTGAAGGTCACGGCCAGAATGTTCCAAGGATTCACT
>CAYGAB010000005.1:3438-20337 GCA_964347725.1 uncultured Candidatus Peribacteria bacterium
AATTCTTTGATCAAGTAGGCAATCCGAACGGTCAGCGCTTTGGTTTTTCCAGAACCGGCCCCCGCGATGATCAAAACAGGACCATCCGTGGCTTCCACCGCTCGGCGTTGATCAGGATTCAAAAGAGAAAGTTCGTGCATGGAATCAAAATTGGAAGGGGAAACCCATGATACTCCCCGCTCGCCCCGCTGCAAACGCTCAGCTTCAAGCTCGTGTGGATTTTGCGAGTCAATTGTGTTAAAATAAAGGGATTTTAAAAACAAAAACCCATGGCACGCCTCCTGTATTTCAAACATTCTGCCCACTTCGACAACCCCGCTCGAAGAATCTTTTTGGCTGGGGAGCAGGCTCCGAACTGGGACACGGTCAAGAAAGACATGAAGGACACGAAATGGTTGAGCGAATCTGGGAAAGCAGCAGCAAAAGAATTGGCTGACAACTGGCAGAAGGAAATCAACAAATTGAAGGGTAAATCGGCCACAGATCGCAGCAAGCTTTTGAAGGACATTGCAGGAGTAACAGCAGAGAGCATTGCAGATAAATCTACCTTCGAAACCAAAGGCAAAATCACCATCGATTTAAACACACCAGAAGGTAAAACAAAGTTTGAGAAAAAAGGAATGTTGGAGATTTTAGCAAACGATTCTGGAGCTCTGGGGGCTGCTTTTTCAGCTTTCAAAAACTTAAAATTGATGGCCTACGCCACGGTTTACACTCAATTAAATGCACAGGATCCACCGATTGACGCCAACTATTTGCCAGATGGCTCCACCTTACAAATGACCGATGGTGAAATCACCCTGACGATTCCAGACGGAAACGGCGGCACCCAAATCGCGAAGATTGATCTTTTCCCATGGGATCTTTTGCAGAAGGAAGAGGCGCCTGCAGTAGCTGCAGTTCCTCCAACCCCAGCCGCCGAACCTCCCGCTGCCCCCGCTCCAGCGGTATCTCCTAAACCTGAACCAATTGCTCCTCCAACCATTCCAGTCGAGCCAGGTTTAGCCAGCGAGGTCCTGCCGATAGCATTCCCTCCTACTTCACCAGATCCAGATATTTCTGGAGTGGCGACCATCATTCCTGAGGCAACAACAGCACCAAGTTCCTTCGTGGTGAAGGTTCCAGGGAGTGTAGCAGAGGTGAGCAATCGAGAAGTGATAACTGGAGAAAAGCCTAGCGATGTTGCACTTGAAAAGAGGTATGTAGGCAAAGACTCACTGAAAAGCATTTCGGTAGAAAAACCACAATTGGTGGATGTGAAGGAGGTTGAGGCCGCTCAAGCCAAAGAATTGTTGGTAAAAAAAGAGAAAATAAAACAACTTTCGGCAGAAGATACAATAGCAGTTGCAGCGTCGGTTTTAGGTAAGGAATGGATCGACCAACAAGCACAAAAAGGAATAACTAGGGTACGTCAGCATACGTTACAGCTGCTAAAGCAGAACTGACGGCTAGACTGACCAATCCAAACACGGTCCTTTCTGTCGAAACAGTGCCAGCCGAAACGACAACACCTCCAGAAAATAAATTAACTCCGGAACAAGAAGCAGCAGCGGAGGCTTTGAAACTACGTGTTGGAAATGCACGCTTTTTGTTGTCTAAAAAAGTCGCAGAGACTTACAAATTCCCAGATGGCGGCAATGGCTTGAGTGTTGGTGGAGACTTGCCACAGGTTCAGTGGAGCCAAAATGGCACTGCGGAACTTGTGCTTGGTAAATTAATTGTTGATTTGCAATCCAACGTCTTAGACACCTTCCCCAAGGCTAAGCGAAGCATTGAGTTGGAAATGCAGCCACTGCAATTGACAACATCAAAAGATGGAGTGGTGCTCAAGATTGACATCACAGCAGATGAGTTGGCAGAAAAAATGTTTACAGCTTTTCAAGAGGCAGCTGGAGAGCCGGAGGTACGATTCAATTGGATGGGAAATTTGCCAAAATCCTTGCAAGACAAGTACGAAATGAGTTCACACGAAAGCATGGCTGCTGCCCAGATGAGGATTGTAGAGGCCAGGCTTGCAAATCCAGATAGAAGATTTGCTTATGCTAAGGACGGCAGTCCAAGTTTCTTGCTAATTGAAAAAACTAGCTCAGGAGCTAGGGCAGTGGAAGTACAAGTAGCCTCAGATTGGAGTAACAGATTGGCAGGTGGGGAGCAGATTTTCACAGTACAAGGTGGTGCCAAATTCTTTGATGAAAATGGCAAGCCATTGACAAGTTCCAGGGTCACAACTGAATCTGGTACAAACACCGTCCAGTTCAATACTCTTGAGGAAGTGCTTGCTGCAAAAACATCGCCTCAAGTTGCTGAAACCATAGAAAGCCCTATGCCAGAGGAAATTCAAAAATCGAAAAATGCCGCCATCGACGGCTTCGGAAAAGATGCTGAGGCTTTCAGTGGTGGATTGGGCATTGAGCCTAGCTTGTTGCACAAAATTGTTTCAAACGATCTAGGCTTCCCCACGGAACCGCCGAAAACCAAAGTAGACAAGCTTGTTAGTGCTTTTATTGATAAACTTGGATTGAAGCAAACTTTCGATCCAAGGGATCTCAAATATGAATACAAAGACGGCAAGGCCACATTAAGTCTGACTCTCGATTTGTCCGGCAATAAAGAAAGATTAAGTTTCAACATCGTCACTCCTGAAATCGGCGAAAATTTTACTGCTCTGATCAGAGGGTATGAAGAGCAGACTGAAGCCTTGGACATTAAAGATTATTCCTCCGATGCAATTCTCAAAAACATTTCCGATCAACAATTGTTGCAGTTGGTGGAAGCACAATTGAGCGACTGGAACAAAAATCTAGCGACAAAAGCAGCAGAGGGCAGCAAAGTAGCAGAAGCCCAAGCCGAACACACTCGTCTTGCCGGAGAAATGCAAAAACTAGCCTCGCGCAATGCTTGGATGGGAGTGGAGAAAGGCTATCGCAGCATGCAAAATCTAGAGACAAAAGGTGTGTTCCTGACCTACGACGACCATATGCTCGGAGCTCAGTCTGCTCGTGCCTTAGGAAGTGTCACAGCGGTGAGAGAACGACTTGTGAAGGCACAAGCAATTACACCAACGAACGAAGTAAAGATTTGGCTGGCAGGTATTGATGCAGTCTATGAGTCAGTGAATTTGACTGGGAAAAAATTGGAGGTTACAGAGTGGCCAGTTGCGCCTGAGGAACGTGTTTTAGTCGAAAAAGTGATCGCAACACTAGCAGCTACTGGCAAATACGATGGTCTGATGCCAATCGATTGTGACTACACACTTGTTGAGCAAAATGTTGAGCAAGAAGTGCCAGAAAAAGGCTTCTTCAGCCGAATCCTATCCAGGCTCAAAGGCACTCCAGATACAATACGTTCAGCGCCACGTGACACAAGTGCTATAGCGGGGTCTGACGAAGATTATGAAGAGGAGGAAGACGAAAATTCCATAGGCGACGCACAATACTTTATCGAATCGCCTCAGTTCAACAGCATCGACTTCACGATAGGCAATTCCGCAATATTTCAATTCAATGAGACCGCGGATGTTCCAAATCGAAAAAGCATCATGCTCGTTAAAGATAAGGTAGTGCTTGATGGAAAGCCGTTTCAATTGAAATCGCCTGGTGATACACCTTTGCAGTTCACTGCTTTCAATCGCAATCAAGATGGAACCTTCAGTTTCACCTTGAAGCTAGGGGAAGACGTCATTGAAATGAAAAATGGGAAAGACCTGCTGATGGAACTTGAGAAGATTGATGCAACTCAAAAATCCTTCCAAATCACTTCAGCTGGTACGGCTCGCAATTTCAATATTGTGGAAGTAGTTGAGTAATCTCTCAACTTCTGATATACTATCCAGATATTCAAATCATAACCAAATCGTATGGCACATCGATTTTCACATCTTAAAAGGCAGTTGGCCCTGGGGAGCATGATGCTTCTATTGGCTTCTGTCACAGGAGTTCCCGCGTTTGCGGCGGACACCAGCGTTCCTTCTGACGTGGAGGGCACGCAAGCCACTCCGGGCGACGGATCGGTGACTCTCAAATGGAGTCCCGCCACCGACGACACGGCCGTGACGGGTTACTACGTCTACTCTGGACTCGCCTCAGTGGCGGACGGAGGAGGTTCCTACACTTTTGGATCCGTGGACGCAGGCGCCAGCACCACCTACAGCATGGACAATCTGTCCAACGGGCTGACCTACTATTTTGCCGTGACCGCTTACGACGCATCCGGCAACGAATCCGAATTCTACTCTCAAGAAGTCAGCTCCACTCCGGAAGCTTCTGGAACGGGAGATTTCACCGCCCCAACCGTGACCAAGGCCTCCGCCTTGACCAGCACTTTGGTGGAAGTGACTTTTTCTGAAAACGTGGTTCTTCCAACGCCTGGCAAATCGGCCTTCAGCATGGAAGCCAGCGACGGAACCGCTCTTGAAGTGATCGACGCTTACCTTTCCGAAGACGCCTCCACTGTATTTGTGACCACCTCCGATCAAACGGAAGGCACTCAATACGTGGTGACGGCCAGCTCCAGCATCACCGACAAAGCTGAAAATCCAATCGTCAGCGGAACTTCCGATCTTGCCGTTTTTGACGGAAGCGGAACCGTGGCTTTGGACACTCCAGCTCCAGTTGGGAACCCTGAAAAAGCAGAGGCAACGAGCGGTTTAGCCTTTGATTTCACCCCTTCCAAAGCGGAAGTGACCGGAGAAAATGAAGTCACCGTGACCTTTGACTCTCCCGTGAGCAATCCAAGAATTGAAGATTTCACCATTGAACAAGCCGACGACGCCACTAAAAAAGTGGAAGTGCTCGGAGTCAGCCCGGACGACATGGATTCAAGTGTGGTGACTCTCATCACTGCGGCCCTCGAACCTGGACAGGACTACGTTTTGTCCGTGGGAAGTGTGGCCACCAACACCATTGAATTTTCAGTACAAACTTTGGACTTGGCCGACTTGATCGCGCCAGAAGACATCACCAATTTGCTTTCTAAATTGGCCAGTGAAACCAGCGTGCTCCTCACATGGACAGCCAGTGTGGACAGCGCCGGTGACCTCGCCAACTACCTTGTCTACACCTCCACCGACTCTGGAAAAAGCTTCGGCAAAGGAGTCAAAGTGGACAAAGCAGACAAGAAAACCACGGTTGCAGATTTGAAAGCCGGAGAAAGCTACACCTTCAAAGTGACCGCCGTGGATGAAAACGGCAACGAATCTGAAGGAGTCTTGACCACCATTGAACTGCCGGAAGCCGGTCCTGAAATCTTCTTGCTTGGACTCATGTCCTTGGCGGGAGCAGGAGTGGCTCAACGCCGACGTCGCCGAGACGAGGTCTAAAACATTTCACAACTCACATTTCAGGAAAAATTCAGACTTCGGTCAGGATTTAGTCAGAACGATGTGCCAAACTGAGGACGCCCATGAAGCGTCCTCTTTTGATTCTCATTGTCGCCCTGTTGCTCTTGGACTTCGGCATTCTCCAAGCCCTGCGCCGTGGGCCGGGAGAAATGCAAGTCCACATGCTGAACATTGGCCAAGGCGATTCTCTCCTCCTTCGCACAGTAGAAGGGCATCAAATTCTGGTTGACGGAGGTCCAGACGCAAAAGTCCTTCAAGAGCTCGGAGCCGTCATGTCCCCGGCTTTCAAAAGCATTGACTTGATGGTGCTCACCCACCCTCACGCCGACCACATCAATGGCCTCATTCCTGTGCTCGATCGTTTTGAGGTCAAAGCCGTGCTCATGACCATGCCAAATTACCCTGGACTCGCTTACGACCAATTTCTCAAACGCCTCAAAGATCATCAGATTCCCGTTTACTCGGCCGAAGCCAAAACGGATTTTCGTTTTGGCGAGGTGACTTTGAACGTGCTCTACCCTTTCGAACCGATTTCTGGCGTGACTTTGTCCAACGTCAACAACGCCTCTCCCGTGATCCGAGTGGAAAGTCCAAATGGCCAAATCCTCCTGATGGGCGACGCCGAACAAGAAGTCGAATCCGCCTTGCTTGCCAAAGGCGTGGACTTGGAAGCTGACATCCTCAAAGCCGGTCACCACGGCAGCAAAACCAGCTCCACCTTGCCATTTTTAGAGGCGGTCGACCCAAAAGTCATGTTGATCTCAGATGGAATCGGCAATGACTACGGCCACCCCTCGCCGACCACTCTTGAAAAAGCGGCCACCCTGGACATTGAAGTTCGGCGCACGGATTTGGAGGGGAGGATCACACTCTGCGTTCAATCTTCGCGCCAAGTTCTCGGAGTTTTTGATCGAATCGTTCGTATCCGCGGTCCGTGTAAATCACGTCACTGATCACGGTTTCTCCCCGTGCAATCAAAGCGGCCAAAACCATGGCGGCTCCAGCCCGAATGTCGTGACTCACAATGGGAGCGCCTTTCAGCGGCGTGGCTCCACGAATCACGGCTTGATGAGGATTGAGCAGCTGAGTTTGTGCGCCCATGCGTTCCAGTTCCGGCAAATAATTCAAGCGTCCCTCAAACAGGGTTTCATGCACGGGGCTGACCCCTTCACACTGAGTCAACAAGACCGTGAAAGGCGCTTGCAGATCCGTTGCAAAGCCGGGATAAACCGAGGTTTGGAGTTTCTCAACCGCCCGCAAACCCTCGTGAGGATGAATGTGCGCGCGATTTTTCTCCAAACTGAATTTGGCCCCCACTTCCTCCAGTTTCTGCCAAAAGCTGTCCAGGTGGTCCACGGGGCAATCTTCAATGGTGATTTCTCCCCGAGTGAGCACGCCAGCCAGCGCAAAAGTTCCCGCTTCCAAATAGTCGGCCGTGACCCTGTAACGGACTCCATGCAAAGGCCGTCCACCTTGAATCGTGAGCGTGGGCGTTCCAATTCCCTGAATGTCCGCGCCCATTTGATTGAGGAAGTGGCACAGGTCTTGAACGTGAGGTTCCATGGCCGCCCATCGAATTTCCGTCACACCTTTCGCCATCACCGCCGCCATCACGGCATTTTCCGTGGCCGTCACGCTCGCTTCAGATAAGATAAAGCTGCGCCCCTTCAAGCCCTGACTTTTCAGATGGATGGATTCTTGACTGTCCATCACTTCAGCTCCCAAAGACTGCAGGGCGTGCAAATGCGCGTGGACCGATCTCTTTCCCAAAACGCATCCTCCTGGAAATCCCAATTCCACTTCTCCAAATCGCCCGAGCAGTGGCCCGAGCAGCAAAATCGAAGCCCTCATGTGTTTGACGAGCTCGTGGGGAATGGCTTTGGCAGCCACGTTTTTTGGATTCACAGTCACCCTTCCTTGGTCAAAACTCACCTCCGCTCCCAAGTGGCTCAGAATCCCCAAAAAAGCATGCACATCTGAAATGTCCGGCACATTTTCAAGCACACTCACTTCTTCCGTCAGTAGCGTGGCCGCCAAAATCGGCAGCGTGGCGTTTTTAGATCCGCCCACTTTCACGCTGCCCCTGAGCGCCACCCCTCCTTGAACAATGAATTGAGACATAGAAAAAAAGTTGAGGACTGAAGTCTAGCACACAGGGCTCCGATTGTTGAACTTTGATTTTCCCTGTGTTTTTTAGTAGGCTTTGCTCATGATCAATCAAGAACTGGCTGGAAAAATCTTTGGCTTCGCACTCATTCTACTGATTCCGATTGGACTTTCTTTGCAGCGAACTCGCAAGATGAAACAGATAAGAAAAGACTTGGACTCTCACCTCCTTTCTCAAGGTTACAAAAAAACTGGAGCCGGCGGCTGGATGGCGCCTCCAATCACCTATGAGCTGAAAGGTCTCGGCCTCAAAATGTTCAACAGCTACAAAAAAAGAGCTCTGACAAAAAGGCAGGCTCAAGCGGTGAACATGATTTATCGTGAGATGGACTTTGGCGAGACTCCTTTTGAACTCACGCGGCGATATGGCAAAACCTACCGATTTGAAAAACACAAACTTCAGAATCCAATTCTCAGCGAACGCTTTGTGGTGCAGGGCGAGCTGAATCCTGAGCTGGTGTCCACTCTCGAATCTTTTCTCTTAAAAAACATGGACATTGTGATGTTGGACGATTTTGACGGATTTGAGTACGACGACCACAAGATCAGAATGATCTTTTATTGGCAGGAAAGTCCAGAGATCGAAAAAGCATTGAATTGGCTCAAACAAATGAAGTCTTGAGCAATCCCAGAAATCCTTTATAATGCCTCGGCACATTCAAAAAACGTGGGTCGATACTCAAGCGGTCAACGAGGGCAGACTGTAAATCTGCTGGCTACGCCTTCGAAGGTTCGAATCCTTCTCGGCCCACCATTTTTTAGAAGCTTTTGCTGTTGCTAGGTCTCCATAATTCTCGTCAGTCCATGCCGTGAGGATTGCGAATTAGTGGTGCCCTTCTAAATACATCTCAAGGTGAAACTTGGATTGACAACATCTATTTTTAATTTACAATAACGAAGCTTTTTAATCCCAAAAATCATGAGTGCAGAAGATCCCGCTGGAGCAGATGTGCAGGCAGAAGATTCAGTTGCATCTGGAGCTGGAGCTGAATCTGAAGAAGGAGAAGTTGATTCAAGTGCAGTTGAGCAGTTTTTTCGACAATTTAGAGAAGATTGCGCCCGTGGTGTGGTGGAAATCGAGGGGGCGGATTTTGAGCGAAAGAACCTCAGCCAGCAAGAAATAGGCGATCTGGAGGAAAAATTGAGAGCCGACACAGCTTTTCAAACAAGAGTAATGTCTTTGCAAGGTCTCGGTGAATTTGTTGGGTCTCAGTCTGGGAAGTTTGTCTTTGTTGACCGTGGGCCAATGCCAGTGGTTTACGCTCACGTGGGGCCTCGTCTCATTAGCATCACGACCGACACGCCAAATAGAGGCGCTTTGCTTGAGCAAGTCGAAGCACTCAAAAACCCTCCTTTGTGGAAGGCTTTGTTGAGCATTCATGCTCCAAAGGTTGATCCGAATTATAAAACAATGATGTGGGCCATGGAACAAGGTGGATTCACTCTACCTGTGGAGACTAGGCATGTGGGCGGTTTTCATGTTCACAGGCCACAAGGTTTGGTCGCGGCAGTTCAGGCGGTCACGCAGCAGCCTTTTTTACAAAAACCATCTGAGAAACGTTTTGCTGAAGCTTTGCTCAGTTTAGGCAAAGAACCTGGCACGAGGGACAGTGTCCCAATGGTTGGTGTGGATCGTGACAATCTGACTCTCATCATGGGTTGTGACCCCCAGGGACCCGCGGGCGGCCAGGTGAGACGTTTCGTGATTGGCTGAATATAAAAATTGGCGGAGAGGGAGGGATTCGAACCCTCGATCCCGGTTACCCAGGATAACACCTTAGCAGGGTGCCGCTATCGACCACTCAGCCACCTCTCCACGTTTTTGAGCCATGAAAGTTTAGGGCTTTCTCGTCCGAAGTGCAAGAGCAGGCATCTACATCCTCTCCAGCACAGGGATCCCCAGAAGCTTCAGACCGGTCTTGAGTTGATGCATGAAGGCGCGGAGTAGGCCGAGGCGGGTGCGTTTTTCGTCGTCGGTGGGGGCGGCGAGCACGGGAGCTTGGCTGTAGAATCGGTTGAATTCGGTGCAGAGTTCGTACAAAAAGTGAGCGATCACGTGAGGTTTGCGTTCATGAAGCGCGGATTTGAGTTGTTCGGGAAAAGTCACCATGTGGCGGATCAACTCGATTTCGGCGGGGTGGCTGAGTTTTGGAAGTCCGTGAAGTCCTGAATCGGACGGATCGGCGGAGAGGCCGGCTTTCTGCAAAATGCTGGCGGCACGGGCGTAGGAGTAGAGCAAATAAGGCGCAGAATTCCCCTCCAAAGTGATGATTTTGTCCCAGTCAAAAACAATGTCCTTGTTGCGATCTTGAGACAAAATGGCGTACTTCACGCTGGCCACGCCCACCACTTCTTTGATGTTCGCGAGTTCAGCCTCACTCAAATGAGCGCCTTTTTCTTTGGCGAGCACTTCGGCGCGGTTCACGGCTTCGTCCAGAAGGTCTTCCAATTTGATCACATTGCCTTTTCGAGTGCTCATGGATCCATCGGCAAAACTCATGCGACCAAAAGACACGTGTTCCAGAAGCACACCTTGGTCGTAACCCAAGGCTTTGGAGATCGCAAAATCCTGTTGAAAGTGCAGCGATTGAGCGTGGTCCACCACGTAAAAAATGGCTTCCGGCTGCCAATTGTCCACTCTCCATTTCACCGTGGCCACGTCTCTAGTCAAGTACAAAGTGGCCCCGTCGCTTTTGCGGAGCATGGCAGGAACTTGATCTTCTCCCATTGGAAAAATGATAGCGCCACCTTCACCTTCTTTGAGCAAGCCTTTGTCGATTCCTTCTTGAATCAAGGAATCGGTTTTGTCTCGATAAAAACTTTCCCCCAAAATGTGGTCAAATTGGACCCCAAGCCGCTTAAAAATTGCCTCTAAATCACGCACGCTTTCCGTCACGATCCACTGCCATTTTTCGGTGTAGTGGGGGTCGCCGTTTTCCAGCGCTTTAAAAATGTGTCGAGCGTGGTCGTCCAGAGTAGAATCGGTGTCCGCTTCTTTGTTGAAATGGACGTACAATCTGGAAAACTCCTGGTTTGGATGGGCCGCAATCGTCGCAGAGTCACCCCATTCGTCCACCGCGTACAAGATTTTTCCAAAATTGGTACCCCAATCGCCGAGATGGTTGACGCGAATCACAGGGTAAGCCATGAATTCAAACAAATTTCCCAGTGCATCTCCCAAAATCGTCGTGATGATGTGGTGAGCTCCCATGGGTTTAGCCGCATTGGCACTGCAGTATTCCATCACAATCGGTTTTTCATGTGCTTCCAAGCCGCGAACTTCAAATCCAGCCTCCAAAATTTTCTGTTCTTCCTCCAGAAACGCCAAACTGAGGGTGAGGTTGAGGTAGCCAGGGTTTACAAAATCGATTTTTCCGATCCGATAATCCTTTGGGAAATGGGTCACAATGGCCTGGCCAATGATTTGCGGTGATTTACCCAAGAGCTTCGCAAGTTTGAAAGCGATGGGACAAGCAAAATCGCCGTGGCTTCTGTCTCGAGGAGATTCCATCACGGCCAAGTCCTCCACTTCTTCAGCGGACAGATCTGGAAAGGCCGCCAAAACGGCTTCTGTGAACAGCGGTTTGAGATGGTCGGACAAAACTTTCATGCGCCGATCCTAACACAGCTCCTCGGTTAAATCCACCTTGCCTTCTTGAACAGGATGAGTCATAATCCTCCTTGTTTTTAACTTTTCTGTGGACCCAGACTTAGCGCTCATTTTCTTCCTTCTCGCACTCGCTGCATTTTTTTCAGCCAGTGAAACGGCATTGATGTCCATTTCACCAGCAAAAGTGCGCACGCTAGTTGAAGCGGAGAAAAGTGGGGCAGGCTATTTGCAGAAAATCAAACAACACACGCACAAAACCCTGATCACCATTTTGGTCGGGAGCAATTTTGTGAACATCGCGGCCGCTTCCCTCACCACGGTTTACATGACCGAAGCTTTTGGCTCTGCAGGAGTGGGAATTGCCACGGGAGTTTTGACGGTGATCATGCTGGTGTTTGGAGAAGTGGTGCCAAAGGCTTTAGCAAGCACGTATGCATCAGGATTTGGCCGTTTAATGGCCTTTCCTCTCTACATCATGGAGTGGATTTTGACACCAATTATTTTTGTTTTAGACATTCTGGTGAACGTGATACTCAGGCTCTTGGGCACAAAAGAACAAAAGCAAGTGACAGACGAAGAGTTGATCGCCATGGCGTCCATCGGGGCTGAAGAAGGCTCCATAGAGTTGGCCGAAGCCGAACTCATTGAAAACGTGCTGGAATTCAACGACATTCGAGTCGACGAAATCATGACACCGCGAGTCCACATTGATGCCATGCCAGAAGATTATTCTCTCGATGAAGCAACGGGATTTGCTTTGAATCACACGCACAGCCGAATTCCTGTTTACCGCTTTACCATAGACAACATTGTCGGCCTTGTGTCCACCAAAGATTTGCTCAAACAAACCTACGAAGAAGACCGGACCGATGAGGTCACGCTTCGCCAAATTCCGCTTTACACTCCAATCAAAGTGGCGCAAAGCATGAAAGTGAAAGAGTTGTTTCATCAATTCAAGTCAAAACGCACGCACATGGCCATTGTCTTGGACGAGCACGGTGGAACGGCGGGACTCATCACCATGGAAGATCTCTTGGAAGAATTGGTGGGCGACATTGAAGACGAGCAGGACATTGATGAAGACTGGATGAAGGAAATTCGAGAAGGCTACTACGAGATAAATGGGCGCTTGGAATTGGACGAACTCACCAAGCTCACAGGATTGGAATTTGAATACCCGGAGTACAAAACGGTCAATTTCCTCATTTCAGAAAAACTGGGCCATTTGCCTCACAAGGGTGAAAAACTCAGCGTTGAAAATTGGGAATTCACGGTTCATCAAATGCACCGACACACCATCCTCAAGCTGCTCCTCAGAAAGAAAGATTAGTTGATCTGAACTGCCGTGCCTTTTTCAGTGAACTCAAACAAGAGTTTTGCGTCTTCTTCCGAGGTGCGAATGCATCCGTGGCTGACAGCAATCCCAAGGTGATTGCCCGCTTCCTCCCAAAAGTCGCCGCCTTTTTTACTGCCCAAATAAGGCAAGGCGTGGATTCCAATGCCATCCTCAGAAAGCTGTTGGAAGTAAGGCATTCGGTAGTAAGGAGCGGTGTAGCCTCGGCGCAATTCGTCTTTGGCTCTGACTCGATAAAAGCCTCTCGGAGTTGGGGTGGCGCTGGCACCGGTGGACACTTTCATGGTCCATACTTTTGTGCCTCCAAAAAAGGCCGTCATGCGCTGAGAATGCCGATCCACCTCAATCTTGCGTTCTTGCCCTGCCAAGTCACTCGCGGCCACAGAATAGGATTTCACAAAGCGTAAATTGTCTTGCATTGGGTCGCTTGGAGCGCCAACAACAATGTCGGTGTGAATCACCTCATCCAGCCAGCCCTTGCCTTCAACAAGAGCTTGAAAAAACTCACGATACACATTCGGACTTGGGCCTTCTGGCAAGCGACTTTCAAAGGCCACGTGAAAGGTTTCTCCAGGTTGTGCCGTCAATTCAGTCATGTCCACTCGGTTTGGGCTCAGCCATCCAGAAATCGCCATCGTGGGAATGCCAAAGCGGCTTTCTCGGTCTTGTTCACCTTGAGTTCCAAAAGCAAAACTTGGTAAATTGGAGCATTTGGCTCGAGCGGAAATCAAAGGAGCCGTTCCCGTGTTTTTTAAAGTCCATTCTATTTTAAAACTTTGCCCATCTTCGCTGAAAATAGGCGTGGCATCATTCAGGATTTCGGCAGAATAGATAGCATCTGGAGCCACGATTTCTTCACAAAAACTCCATTGGCCAGTTTTTCCTTCAGGCACAATCACGCTGAGAGTGTCGAGGTTCAAAATTGGGTCCACGGCTTCAACGGTAGTTTCAACGGGATGAAAGGCTTTGCTGATCAAGAGCGACCCAACAAATAAAATGGAAGCCAAGAGGATGACTAAAATGGGTTCTTTTTTCATTTGTCTAAAAGTTTTTTCAATTCCTGAATAAAGCTTTCGACGTCTTTGAACTGACGGTACACCGATGCAAACCTGATGTAGGCGACTTCATCCAGCATTTTTAGTGCGTGCATCACATCTCGGCCAACTATTTCTGAGCCCACTTCTTTGCCGTGTCCACGCCAGGCTTCTTCCAGTTTTTGCATCATTTGATTGACCAATTCTTGAGTGACTGGTCTTTTCTCGCACGCCTTCCAAATGCCTCTTTCGATTTTCTCTCGATCGTAAGGTTCTCGAGATCCGTCGCGTTTAACCACCACAAAATTCGTGTTTTCTACTTGCTCGAACGTCGTGAATCGATAAAGGCAAGATTCGCATTCTCTCCTACGACGAATTGAGCGACCTTCGAGAGCCTCACGTGAGTCCACCACACGAGTGTTTTTTGCTTTGCATTTTGGGCAAATCATGAATTTTTATGATAGTGACGTGAAGAAATCCTAGCCTAGATGCTTGCCTTTTTAAAGTGGCTTTGTAGAATGAACCCATGTTTGCTTCACTCACGCAAGAACAACTCATTCACATTGTGGCGGTGGTGGCTTTGGCCGCCATGCCAGCCATGATCTGGTTTGGAATTATTTTCAAGGGGCGCAGCACGGCGCGTTGGTCTTTGCTGTTGGCTTTTTCCTTGGGGACTTTGACGGTTTTGCCCCTCATGGCTTTGGAGTATTTGTGGGTGTTTTTCCCAGAACTCAATATTTACAAGGCCATTGAAGTGAACATAACGGAAGCTCATTTTGCAGCTTTTTTGACGCTGATTTTTGTAGGAATGTTTGAGGAACTTGCAAAAAGTGGAGTCGTTCGAGCGATCGACAAAACAAAGCTCAGAATTCAAACGATCAACGATGCCGTGAAGTATTCAATTTTGGCTGGGCTCGGGTTTGCCTTCACAGAGAACATTTTTTATTTCTACTACATTTGGCAGTCGGGAGGCTTTGTTGGGCTGATTTTTCCCCTCATTTTTAGATCAATTTTCACGGTGTGCGCCCACATGGTTTTCTCAGGAATTTTCGGCTACTTTTATGGTTTGGCAAAATTCTCACGGCCCATTGTGGAGGCGGACTTGTGGTTGGGTGAGTCGCCAAAATCTGTGAAATGGGCCGCTAAATTTCTTGGAACAAATGAAGCCGACGCTCATCGTCAATTGACTCTCATCAAAGGTTTGTTCATTGCGATGATCATTCACACCTGTTTCAATTTCTTTTTGGAATTCAAGCAGTTGATCCCCGTGGTCCTGCTTGTTGCGGCTGGATTCACTTATCTGATGTATTTGTTGGCTCACAAAGCGGGCGCCATTGTCTTCAGTGGCTTGGGGCGTCAAGCGAGCATTGCTCAAAAAGACGAAGATGTGGTTTTGGAATTGTTGGCCATGTGGACAAAGCAGGGTCGCTACAAGGACGTCACCGACATTTGTCAGCGTCTTTTGATTCGTGATCCAGACAATAAGGTTGTGCAGCTCTTTCAGGCTCGAGCCATGGACAAAGAGAAGCTTGCCAATCTTGAGACTTCTTTTTCTGCCTTGTTCAAAAGCGAGCAGAAAGACGCAACCGACAAGAGCATGCGTACTTTGGTTCGTCAAAAAGTACTCATGGAGATGCTCAAGGATGCTCCAAGTGTAGTCCCCTCTGCGGTTCAACCTGTAGCCCCAGAGCCTGCGCCTGTTGCTCCGCAAACCGGTCCGTCATCCCCGCCAAGTAGTCCCTCAATGCCCCAAATCCCGACGATCCCGTCTCCTCACGCGGAACCTCTTCCGGGTGCTGCAAGTAGTGATCAAACAAAGCCTTGATGATGTTTTGTCCGTGTTGAGAGTGCTTCACAACCTCCGGATGAAAATACAGTTTTTGCATGAGAAAATGTTTGAGTTCCGCATTGGCCTCCACGCCTTTTTGAGAAAACCCAACCAAGGGCTCGCTGCAAAGGTAGACGTCTTCTAGGTTTTGGATTTGCTTTGATTTTAGCCGGCGCGCGGTTTCTGCGTGCACGTCACGAATCATGAGGCCCATCATTTTACTGATGGTTCTGGCAATCCGGATTCGATCAGAAGGAATCTGGCCGTAAGATTTTTCGACCTCTGCTTTTGCTTCACGCCACAAGGTCAATTCTTTCAGATCACTTTCGTGCAGCAATCCACTTCGCAGTCCGTCATCGATGTCGTGATTTTGATAGGCGATTTCGTCACCCAGATTGACCACTTGGGCTTCTAAGCTTGGAGTCACGTTCAGATTGCCCAGAGGATTGTCCCAAGAGCTATGATGTTTCATCAATCCTTCGAGCACCTCCACACTTAAGTTGAGCCCAGGATGTCCTGGATAGACGCATTCAATTTCTTCCACCACCCGACGGCTTTGTTCGTTGTGTTCAAAATCCAAGCCGTGTTTGCCCAAACATTCGTTGAGGGCATGTTCTCCTGCGTGTCCAAAGGGCGTGTGTCCGAGGTCGTGAGCCAAGGCGATGGCTTCAGTCAGGTCTTCATTGAGGCCGAGCCATCTTGCCAAATCCCGAGAAATTTGGGCCACCTCCAGGCTGTGCGTCATTCTATCGCGATAGTGGTCACCAAAATGTGCAACAAAAACTTGGGTTTTGCCTTCCATTCTCCGCCACGCGCGACAGTGCAGAATACGGTCCCTGTCCAACTGGAAGGCACTGCGCTCTCCATCTGAATCTTCAGGATGCCGTCGTCCACGCGACTCATCCGACCGAACTGCGTAAGTGTGTAACATCTTTGCGATAGTGGGCTACTTTTTGATCAATGGCAAATTTTTTATTGCTTGGGTCTGGATGCGTGGCCAATCTCCACTCAGCAGGGTTTTCTTCCTCGTTGGGAATGAGTCCAGTGTGGATCAGTCTCTCATGGGCTTTGCACAAAGGCACTAAAAACTCTGGATCGTGAGAAGGATTCAAGGAGAATCTCCGAGTGTGATGGACGGAATCGGCCGGCTTGTGGCAAGCTCGAAAACCACAAATGCCTCCGTATTGAGCGGTGAGATTGTGTTGGATTAATCTTGGGATAGCTCGTCCATTGCTTTCTTCCGCTTTCCGTTTTGCACATTCTGGACAGATTTGGAGTTGGACTTGTGCTCGGCCACTTTCTTTTTTGTTCAAGAGAGCTTCCATCACCTCCTCGAAGCTCAATGGTTCCTTTTGTTCTTTTTCTAGATTTTGTTTGTAGAGCCTGAGCTGTTCTTCCACGGAGGGTTTTACTTTGAAAAATAAAGTCGACAATTTTTCAGGTTCAATTTCGCTCCCGGGAGCACCGGGACAGATTGGATACTCACGACGTTTTGCTTGGACGTAGGCTTCCAAAGCGAGCCGCGGCATGCTGCTTACTTTTTCAGCCCAAAACTGGTCTGTTTCTGAG
>CAYGAB010000006.1:0-8015 GCA_964347725.1 uncultured Candidatus Peribacteria bacterium
CTCGCAGCCCTCACCGTGATGGCGCGTCGGCAGCTCAAGCGCATCCAACCCATTGTGATTGCTGTGACAGGAAGCGCGGGAAAAACCAGCACCAAAGAGTGCATTGCGGCCGTTTTGGAACGCAAATTCAATGTGCTCAAAAGCAGCGGAAACATGAACACGGAATTCGGGGCGGCGCTCACGATTTTACGGCAACCCAAAGCTTACACGGCACAAGAATGGGCCAAAGTCCTCTGGGACTCCGTGAAAACCTGCCTGAAAAAACCAGTGCTCTTTGACCGATTTGTGATGGAAACGGGAGTGGACAAGCCAGGAGACATGAACGCCATTGTCCAGGTGGTTCGTCCAGACATGGCGGTTTTTCTTAATGTAAAAGAAGTGCATTTGGGAGAGGGGCAATTTGCGAATCGACAAGCCATTTTTGAAGAGAAAGCTCGACTCTGCTATGCCGTTCCAAAAGAAGGTTGGGTGGTTCTCAACCAAGACGATGCTTTTGTGAAACAGTTGATGGGGAAACTGCCTGCCAACACCATCACCATTGGAACGGAAGAGTCCTGTGATTTACGCGCAAAACACATCAAAAGCAGCACGGACGGCTTGAAATTCACTTTGTGTTACGAAGACAAAGAGCTCCCCGTTATTCTGCCCTGCGTGATGGGTGAAGCCCACGTGAGCATGGCTTTGGCGGCGATTGCGGTTGGCTTTGTCCATGGGATGTCTTGGAGGGCCATTGAACTCGCTTTACAAGATTTCCATCTGCCGTCCGGTCGCATGAATCGGATCGAAGGGAAAAATGGATCCACGATCATTGACAGTTCCTACAACGCCTCCCCAGAAACCATGGAGGCTGGACTCAATGTTTTGTCAGAAATGGGTGGCCGGCGAATTGCGGCTTTGGGAACCATGAATAGCCTCGGCAGTTTGAGCGAAAGTGCGCACTTGAAAATAGGAAAATTGGCCGCCAAACACGCCGACATGTTGTTGGCGGTGGGAGAGCAGGCTGCCTTAATAGCAGAAGGTGCGGCGCGCGCAGGCATGTCCACTTCGTCCACTCATGTCTTCCGAACTTCAAAAGAAGCAGGGGAGTTTTTAAGCGGAATTTTGGAGCGAGGAGACACGGTTCTTGCTAAAGGATCTCAAGACAAAGTCCGCATGGAACACTTGGTCAAAGTCTGCATGAAAGACCCAAGTCTGGCTGGAAAACTCCTCGTGAGACAAGATTCTTATTGGCTGATTCACCCTTAAAATGCGCATTGGACACGAGCTCATTGTGGAGCGAATCAAACAGGATTTTGCAGCGGGCCGAGGCCATCACGCGCATTTATTTGTGGGGCCAAAACACGTTGGAAAAACGCGAAGCGCCTTGGACTTAGCCCTGCATTTGCAAGGTTTTTCTGGCGAAGCAGCTTTGTCCAATCAGCTCTTAAATGGCGCTCATGCCGACACCATTTTGCTTTTGGACACGGGAGAGCATTTGTCCATTGCTGAGATTAGAACCTTGATTGAAAGAAGTGGACAAAGCCACGACGGAAAACACTTGATTGTTGTGCTGGAGAACCTGGGCCGAATGCGACCCGAAGCCATGAATGCTTTGCTAAAAACACTCGAGGAGCCGGGTGAGGGCACTGTTTTTTTCCTCACTGCTCATCACGAAGACGACGTTCTGCCGACCATTCGTTCACGCTGCCAAGTGCACCAATTTCACACCGTGCCAGAAAATGCCATGCAGTCTTTGGTGGCCAATCATCCACAGGCAGAGGCTTTGAAAATGTACGCCATGGGTAGGCCTGGAAAAATTCATCGCCTTTTGGAAGATGGGGATTATTTCCAAAGCCACCTGGACATGCATCAAGATTGGATGCAATTTTTGGACAAACTCAGTGTTGCGAGTGTCTACAATTTGGTAAGACGGCACGAGAAATCGGAGCGATTGAGTGATTTTTTTGAGATTGGGATTCATCTTTTGCGAGGCCAGTTGCTTCAAGGCGTGGACGTGAGCCACTTGGTGGAACGACTGGAAGAAGCTAAAATGGATTTGGAGAAAAATGTGAACGTCAAACTGACGCTGGAAACCGCTCTTCTTACTTTTGTCCCTTAAAAATATTTCATGATCCCTTGGACTCTTTTTACTCTCAGTTCAATCGCACTGCTCGTGTTGTTTGCGAGACGCATCAAAATGACTTATCAAGATTTGCATTTTCAGAAACAACTGGATGCGGATGCAGCCGTGCAATCTCCAATGGAGGAGGTTCCTGAAAGCCTGGTCGTCGACCTCGACATTGACTTCAACACGACTTTGGACCAAGCCCTGCACCACGTGAAACGCCGCGAATGGGTGGATGCCGAAGCCCTTTTGCTCTTGGCCTTGGAAGCGGATCCTTTGCATTTGGAATCCCACCACCACTTGGGGATGGCCCACATGCACATGGAGAATTTTCCTCAGGCCGAACTGTTTTTTTCTAAGTTGATCAACCTGCAAAAAGACCCCGCCACTTACAGCAATTTGGGGGCGGCGCTCTATCGACAACAACGTTTGGTGGAAGCCGCGGAAGCCTATGAAAACGCGCTCACCATGGACAGCAAACGTCCCGAACGCCTGCAAAGTTTGGCGCAAGTTTATTACGAACTCGGCGACCACGAAAAGGCTCTCCAAAACTTTGAACGGGCCGCTCACTTGAAGCCCCGTGACGTGGACTTGATGCGAACTTTGGCCACTTATTACGAACGGCTCGGCCGCTTGGACGATGCCAAAATGCAACTCAAAAAAGCCCACCACACGGCCCCCAACAACGAGGACATCAAGCTTGAACTGGAACGGGTGATGGGGCTTTGATTGGGTGGGATGACATGTGGCCTTTTGACGGTGGGTGAAAATACTAGCGCGTCGTGGGCTCGACTGGCCCTGCGACTTCCGTCACCTCAGCGGCTGGCTGGCCTTCCAAGTATTTGGCGGGGCGGGCTTCGTAGTTGGAGTGGATGTTTTCGCGTTCGCTTTTGGTGCCGTCGGCGCGCGTGATGGTGCGGAACCAGTCGACTTGGAAACCTTTGTGGGCGTATTCTTTGAGTTCTCGAACACCGGGGGCTAGCTTGTCCGTGTAAGTGATGACGGGCTCCGCAATGGACGTGTAGCCGTAGGACGTTGGCCCTTCCATCTGGACGGTGCGACCGTCATTGGTGCCGTAAAAGACAAAATAAGCGTCGTTGCCTTGGACGTAGCCTTGAATTAGAATTGCTCCCTGGGTGTCGTTTTTGAATCGGAAGTCTGGATTTGGGTCGTAGACCGTTGCGTCCAAGCCGTAACCGCTGGGCCGGGCGTAGTAGGAGACCGCGTAAGAATGATTTCGGCGAGCGGTGATCGGCATGCCGGTGTAAAGCGCGGCACGGAACATGGTGGAAGACACTTGGCACAAACCTCCGCCGTATTCTGGAATGGTTTCGTCTCCTTTGATCACCAATTCCGGATACCAGCCGTGAGCGGCGTCAATGTCGCCCATCAAAGTGGTGAAAGAAAATTCCTGGTCTTTTTCCAGCACAATGCCGTTGAAAATCGCCATGCCGTGAGTGACGTTTTTAATTCGATTGGTGGGTGATCCACTGAAATTTGAGTATCCAAATCCGATCAAGTCCGTGACGCCTTTTAGTTTGAGCGACTCGGGAACCGTGATTTTTGGTTTGACGACTTGAACCACCAAGTCAATGGGCTCGGCGGGCTTGGATTCCAATCGTCCAAGGAGAGCGGCGTTCAATTGAGCGTTCAAAGCCGTCAGATCTATGGAGCGACCTTCTCGTGCGCTGCCTTCAAAATGGTAGCTGCCCTCGGCTTCTGTGATGGTGACGGGCTGAGCGGTGACTTCCACTTGAGCCGTGATGTTCTGGGTCACAAAATCCTGTAGAGCGATTGGATTCCATTCCAGATGAGTGCTGGCCCCGGGGATCAGCCAGTCGGGGTGTTCTTTGAGAGCGATGGTCCAGGTGAGTCCGTGGTCATCTCGGAGCGTGAAGTCTTGAGGAATCAGAATCTTGGCTTCGTCGAGGTGAGCCTGCAAATCCGCCGTCTGAATGGCGGGCTCTTTTTTGTCCATGGTCAGCGGAAATTCAAGAGTGTTCGGCTGGATCCAGGCGGCTTCAAGCTGTTCGTCAAACGCGGGCTGATTGATGCTGGTTCCAGCTTGGCTTTCCACCACCAGCACTTCTTCATTGGCCAGAGCGAAGCTGGCGTTCACAGGCCCATGTTCCAATCCCCAAACAGTTTGGACGCTGCGTTTTTTTTCTTGATCCACGGAAAAAGTGGGTGCGATTTTGAGACCAAAAACCCAAAGTTTTGCTTTTTCCAAAACATTGGCTTGGCGGTAGGGGGCCAAGGCAGACACCACGGGGGTAAAGTCCAGTTCAACGCCCAATTCTTCAGGGCTGGAGATGTGCCGTTGGCCTTCCCAAACCCAAGTCAAAGGTGATTTCTGAAAATGACTCTGCCGTGCTTCCATTTGCGCCGCCAATTCATCAAAAGTCTGGGCGGAGGAAGGCTCTTGCCCCACGGCTTCAACTCTGTGCACCAAGTCGGCCTCGGAAAGTTGTGAGGCGAATGCCAATAAAGCGCCCACTCCAAAGAAAACAAAACCGAGCACGACAAAAGGAATGATGATTTTTTTCTTTCTCATGACTGCATGAGACCATGCTCATTGGTTTTTGGCAAGAGCAACTTCAGTCCAATTGGAGTGATGAAGGTTGTGACAAAGGCCATGAGCACCAACATAGAAAACATGCTTTCCGTTATGATTCCTGCCTCCAAACCGATGGTGGCCAAGACCAATTCAACGGCTCCACGCCCGTTCATGGAGAACCCAATGATCCCTGAATTCCGCCAAGTTTGACCCGTCCAACGCGCCAACAATCCAGCTCCGAACACTTTTCCAAGCACGCCTGCCAAAATAAAAAGCACCAAGAATAAAAAAGAATTCCAGTCCAAAAAGTCGCCAAAACTGAGATGAAATCCAAGAGAAACAAAGAAAATCGGCCCTAAAAAACTGTAGCTCATCCCAAACAAACGATCTTCGATTTTTGCGTAGACGTCGTCGTTGATGAATTCTTCTTTCAAGAAAAGCCCGGCCATGTAAGCTCCAATCACAAAGTGAATGCCCATGGTTTCAGCAATGAAGCCAAAGCCCAAAGCCACCACCAAGGTTAGGGTGAAGGCTTTCCCTCCACTTGAATTGAAGAAGCGTTGAGCCAGATGAGGCAGCACTTTTTCTCCGATGAAGAGCGTGGCTCCAAAAAAAGCCAAGAGCTTGAGTACCAGGAAAGCAATGGCGGCCGCCGTGAGCTCATGACCACCCGCAATGGCCAAAAGGATGGAGACTAGGAAAAAGGCGAGGATGTCGTCCGCAACGGCGGCCGCCATCACAATATTTTTAATGTGCGTGTCTCCGTAATTCATGTCCTTGAAAATCTTCACCGTCACAGAAATCGCCGTGATGGAGAGAGCAATCCCTAAAAAGCAGGCTTGAATCCAGTCCACGCCAAAGGCTCTGGCCAAAGTCACTCCCAGCAAGACAGGAAAAATTACCCCTCCCAAAGCAATCCAAATTCCAGATTTTGAAGCCTGAAAAAGTTGCTTTGGCTCGGTCTCCAGACCAGCGTGCAACATCATGAAGAAAATCCCAAATTCGGCCAAAATCTTGATCGCTTCGGTCTCATGCACCCATCCCAAAACCGCTGGCCCAATGATGAGCCCCGCTAAAAGTTCTCCCAAAAGAAGCGGCAACTTGATGGCTCTAAACAACATTCCCACGCCCCAAACCACCGTCATGATCAACAAAATAGCACCCAAATCATTCGACATGCTTCTCTGGGATCACGGATTCTTCGTGGGGAATTTCTTTGAGATTTTTCGCCTGAATTTTTGCCTTTGATTTTCCAAACAAAATCCGTTTTGCGAGCTTGAAAAGTCCCGTCGCGGTTTCTGCCGCCAGGACTCTGGTCTCACTCCCTTTTTTTGGAGCCATGCTGACTCCAATGGCGGACCCGATGGCCGTCCCAATGATGGCCCCCATTATCACTTTGTCCAGTGCGGAGGATTTTTTTTCTGACATGATTGAATGATTTTTATTAACGATGAGTGGCTTTTTCACGAGCGAAGTCCGTGGATCGTGTTTGTCGAATTAGATTCACCTTGATGATTCCTGGGAAAGCAACTTCCTCAGATATTTTTGCGGCAATTTGATCTCCCAAAGCTTGCATGTCTGTGTCTTTGATTCGGTCTTTGTCCACATTCACACGCACTTCTCGTCCAGCCGACATGCAGGCCACTTTTTGCACTCCTTCATAAGCCTTGGCACAGCCTTCCAGTTGAAGAATTTTTTCGAAATAATTGGTCACGGATTCCATTCGAGCCCCTGGCCTTCCTCCAGAAATTGCGTCCACCGCCTTGCAAATGAAGTCGGCCGGTGCCAGACAAGGAACTTTGTCGTGGTGGCAGTAGGCAGCGTAGACAATGGCTGGATCCCAGCCGTGTCGGTCCAGAATTTCCTTGGAAATGTCGTCGTGAGAACCCCCAATGTCGTGGTCAATCGCCTTGCCAATGTCGTGATAAAAAGCCGCTTGCATGGCCACGTTGGCATCGGTTCCAATCAATTCCGCAATGAGCCTGGCGGCGTAGGCCATTTCCAAAGAGTGGTGGATGATGTTCTGGCCATAACTGGTTCGGAAATAAAGGCGTCCAATGTAATTCACCAATTCATCAGGTGTGTCTTTTGGATCCAAGCCCATCTGCTTGAGCGCCCATCTGCCTTTTTCATCGCACTCACGCATGAGAGATTCTTCGCACTCTTCAACGGTTTTTTTGATGAGCTCATGGTCGATTTTGGCTCCTTTTTTTGCCAATTGTTGCATTTTTTCAATGGCTCGTTTGGCAATGTTTCGGCGCAATAAATTCACGCCACCCACGTGCACATTTTCTGGGTCACCCATGTTGAAAATGATGGAAACAGGAAGGAGAGATTCGAGATAAGCAATGTTTGTCCCATTTTTTCCAATCAACATTCCCTTGAAAGCCTCCTCGCGAATCTGCACGTTGGTGTTGTTTCTGTCCACACTGCTGGGCACTCCCAAACGTTGAATCACAATTTGAAGCACGGCCTTGGCGTGGCGCATGATGTCTTCGTGAAGTTCTTCGATTTCAGTGTTCACTCGACGATCTTTGTCTCTAAAAACCAACTGCTCCAAGTCCGACTGCACCGATTCCATGGCTTGCTCAGGACTTAGCTTTGCGGCTTTGGCCAAGACCTCCGTCATGCTTTGGCTGAGTTCGTTTTGATTTGCATTCATCAGCGCGACTTCTTTTTGAAGTTCTTCTAAGCTCTGTTTTTGAGTCTGATTCCTCTCTTCCCACCGCTTGGCCAGTTCCTCTTTGTGGATCACATTTTTCTCCATGGACTCAATGCTTTCTTCTAGAGATTTTTCTTCTTCGCTGAAGACACGCTTGAGGTGCTCAAGGTTTTCTTTGGACTCAGATTGAATTCGCTCGGCTTCCTCCCGAGCTTTTTGCAAAAATTCTTGATCACGCTTGGAGCTTCCAAAACCTTGTTTCGGCCAAAAATGCACCACCGCTATTCCGATACCAAGTCCAGCAATGAGAGACAAAAAACTCCAGGGCATTTTCAAAAATTAAGTTGCCCCGATTGTAGAGGATTTTTTCAGAAAAAGCTACTCATGACTTGCTTCAGCTGCTCCACATCTTTTTGCGTGCTTCCTCTTCCAAAAGTGATTCTCAAACTTTGCAAAGCCTCCTGCGGACTTTGGCCCATGGCAAGAAGCACGTGCGAAGCCTCGGTTTTTCCAGAAGAACAGGCGCTTCCACTGGACACCGCAAAGCCCTCCAAGTCCAGACGCATGACCAAAGTTTCTCCGGAATGACCATCGATGCGCACATTGACGTTGTTTGGCAAACGATTGGTGCGCGATCCGTTCAAATGAACCCCAGGCAAAGCCAGTGCAAAATCTAGAAAATCGTCCTGGAG
>CAYGAB010000006.1:8025-13107 GCA_964347725.1 uncultured Candidatus Peribacteria bacterium
GCGCGGCTTCTTTTTTGCTGTCTTTCAAAACCAATTCGAGCGCTTTGGCAAAGCCCACAATGTTGGCCACGTTTTCCGTTCCACCGCGCATTCGGAATTCTTGGCCGCCGCCGTGAATCAAGGGCATGATTTTCACGCCTTCTCGAATGTACAGAAGTCCCACTCCTTTTGGGCCGTAAATTTTAGTTCCATTGAGCGTCATCAAATCCACGTCCAAATGCTCAACGTTGACGTCCACAAAACCTGGGGCTTGGCAGGCATCGGTGTGGAAAAGTATGCCACGATCGCGTGCCAATTTTGCTATTTTTTTGATGGGCTGAATCGTGCCGATTTCATTGTTGGCGAGCATCACAGAAATCAAAATGGTGTCCGGACGGATGGCCGCTTCCACGTCTTTTGGGCGAACAAGCCCCTGCGAATCTGGCAAAACTTCCGTCAATTCGAATCCAAAATTGTCCCTCAATATTCGTGCTGGCTCCAAAACGGCAAGGTGTTCGATGGCGGAAACCACCAAATGTTTGCCTCTGTCTTGCCTGGCGAAAGCCGCTCCAAAAATCGCCGTGTTGCAGGATTCAGTTCCGCTCCCCGTGAAGACCAGTTCTTTTGGAGAAAAAGCCCCGATCAAACGCAAACAAGTGTTGCGTGCTTCGTCAATTGCCTGGCGACTGCGCTGTCCAAGCTGATGAATGGAAGATGGATTGCCAAATTCTCTCGTGAGGTGAGGCATCATCGCTTCCAAAACACGAGGGTCTAGTGGGGTTGTGGCCGCGTGGTCCAAATAAATCATTCTCTGACAAGTTTTTTGAAGTGTTTGGTGATCTGAGTTTCCATTTTTTGAGTGATGGAATCCAGGCCTTCAGCAAGAGTTTCGCTTCTGTCTTGAGCGACCAGAGCTTGATGGGTTCTTGGCAAATCCATGACGTATTCGCATTCGAAATCTTTCTTTTTGGCCGAAGCCTTGATGTGCACGTCCACTTTGACCTCGTCTTCTGCTGGATGGTGAGCGTCCAAGAGTCTCCTCAGCCGTGGCATTTTTTTTGCAAGTTGCGTTTCAATCTGATCTTTCTCCGGTGCGGACAAACCCTCGGTGTGCAGAATGATTCTCATGACGGCTGAGTTAGAAATAATGAACTCAGTTTAGCACGAAAATGGAGGGGAGGGGAATTGGAACCAAGCCCTGGCGCCGTGTCTTTACCAGAAAATGCTTGAACTACTACACCCCTTATGAAATCATACTTCTAGACAACCTCTTTATCGCCTCTTCCAAAATCCCTACCGGTGCTTTTGAGGTCTGAATGCAGGCCAATGGAACAATTTAAACCAGAAAATGGAACAATCAGAAGCAGTAAGGTTGGATGACCCTATCCCTAACATGGATGATTTGAGAAAAATAGCCGAAGAGGAAGGTGGCGTTATTTTATATCACGGAGGCCTTCCTGACGATATTACAATAGAAAAAATTGATTTAGACAGGCTTGGCTCTCAACAAAATAAAAAAGGACGAACTTACGGTGGCTTTTATTTAACTAATGAAAGTTCTAGAAGTTGGACGGAAACATATGCCGAAGGAAGAAATGGAAATATCCATAGTTTTTTAATAGCAGATTCAAGCCGTATCATAGAAATACAGGATGGAAATATAGATAGATTATCACAAAAACAACGCAAAGAATTGGCTGAAAAATATGATCTCGTAAAAGGTAATGATGTACTCGGGAGAGTTCAGTACGTTTTACTTAATAAAGAGGTGGTGAAGGGATTAGGACTTGGAAAAATTGATCCCAAAAAATGAAGAATGCCGTAATGCTTTCAAACAACTCTTTATTGCCTCCTCCAAAATCTTTCCTCTGTGCCGTGTTTTAGGTTGGCTTGACGGGCGAGCTGGAAGAGGTAGTCGGAAAGGCGATTGAGGTAGGCGAGTGCGGAAGGGTGCAAAGTCAAATCAGTGGAGAGTCCTTCCACCAGAAGGCGTTCAGCGCGGCGACACACGGCACGAGCGGTGTGGAGGTGACATGCGTCTTGATGTCCTCGCGGAAGAATGAATCTAGTCAGGGGAGGCAAAGTGGATTCCAGGTCGGTCAGCTCTTCTTCAATGCGCTGCAATTCCTTGTCCATGTTTCCCGTGGAGGCCGGATTGGCCACAATGGCTCCCAGCTCAAAAAGGTCATTTTGGAGGCGCAAAATCGGCTCGCCGGAAAGAAATCCCAGATGGGCATTGAGTTCGTCCAAAGTGCCCACCAATTCCATGAGGGGATGATTTTTTGGGACTCGTTCTCCCGAGTAGAGGCTGGTTTGGCCTTGGTCTCCAGTTTTTGTGGCGATGCTCATGTGAACATCTTAGCCACATTCCTCCTCAGGCAGAAGCTTTTTTTCATGCACCAAAACGTAGCGATTTGGGTCGAGCTTGAGGAAGAAGACGTAGTGCTGAGAAACAAGGTCGTCGAGGCTCATGGGAACTTTGCCGGATTGATCTTTGGCGGCCATCAAATAATCGGCATGAACGTCTTGCAAAGCCTGAACGAGTGAGCCGGGCAGGGCGTCTGAGTAGTATCCGTCTGTCATGGTGTAGAGACTCACGCCATCCACGGTGGCAAAGGCTTCGAGCTTGGCTTCTTCGCCTTCGGCAGCTTGATGGGTTTTGATGCAAGGAAGCGTGTAGTCGTTTTTTTCAACACTGCCGTCGGGAAAGATCAGCGTGAGGTTTGCGTTGAATCCAAGTGCAAAGGCTTTTGGGGTCACGGAATACTGCGCCAAAGTTCCGTCGGGAAGTTCGCCATAAACGTAGCCGTCTTTGAAAAAGAGTCGGGCAAATGGCTCGGCTTTGTTTGGCAGGGTCTCGGCTCCATTCATTCCAAAGGACGGATTCCAATTGGCCACTTGATCTTGCAAGCGCAAAATTGTATCGGAATAAAAATTCAATTCTTTGGGAACTTCCAGCGCGGGAATCTCATAAAAAGCGTCTTCAGAAGCAGAAGGAAGCGGGGCGTAGTAATCGGCAGAAAGCGCGTCCGAATATTTTTTGAGGAGGATCCATTGAGCGGTGGATTCGTCCACGGCATAACGCTGATAAGCGGATCCGCAGGGGCCGTCACAAGTCATCTTTACGAGCACCAAAGTTTGGCCCGCGTAAGTGCCTTTAACAAAATGCCCCATTTTCCAAAATTCATTGAGGCCCGCCAAGTACTCCATGAATTCTCCCGTGGTGTCCATGTACTCAGGTTTTTGTTCGGCATAAAATTCCTCTTTCCCCTGCATGACTTCTTGGGCCGACCAAGGCTCCGGCGTTTGGAAGACGAGATCGGGGGAGAGTGGAGACTGACTGGCTGCAGGCGCAACTTCTGGAGAGCAGGCGGTGAGTGCGAGACAAGCAACTAAAAGAATGGCGAAGAGTTTTTTCATGAGGAAGAGAAAGTGCCCGAAAAGTCTGCCCGGGCAGACTTTATACAAATTTGACTCGTCGCATGGCCGCCCATGAGAGGTTGGCGGTGGCAATCGCGAAGAGTTCAAAGTAGGAGATGCCAAAGTGGGAGTAGAGGTTGTAAGACAAGGCCGCCACAAGCGCGTAAACGATTTGGGTTTTGCGAGTCATGGGAGAGGTTTTTGGGTCCACCAGCATGACCGTGGCCAAAAAGTAGAGCGTGGAATGCGTGAACGCATATTGAAGGGTTTCCAGAGGCAATCCGCGCAACAACATGAACAGTGCCATGGCCAACAAAAACACTCCAATCAACCACCATTTTCGCCAAATGTTCAAACCGCCGAGCACCCAAAGCGCCAAAAGTCCGAGGGAGAGGTAGCCTTGAAAGTCCGTGCCCCACCAAGAAACGAAAGGCAGGGCATGAGTCGCTCCAGAAATTGCGTTAAAAGCCAAAATGGAACCTGTCGCCATCAAAAGGCCAGCTACCGTAGGGTTTACGATGGGGGAGCCTTTCCAGCTCACAAAAAATTTGATGGTGATGGCAAAAAAGGTCGCGAGTAAAGTCAGAGGAATATTTTCAATGGTGGGATGGAGCAATAGAAAAATGAGCAAAACCGTGATCAACATGTTTGCCGTATTTTTTGGTTTTTTTGATGCCAAAGTGTACAGCGTGTGCAAAAAAGCTCCAAAGCCAATGCTGGCCAAGGCATGCCACAAAAGAGGCATTCCCAGCTGAAAATAGGAAGCAATGCACGCCATCATTATCAAGAAAAAAGCGAGACGTTTGATGGGATCGAGCTTGAAGTTCATGGGTGAATGTGAGAGAGTGGGCGGCGTAATTCTACCCCAACTTCATGAAAACATCATCTTCAAAAACCGCTCAGGCTTCTTTGCTCGCTCTCACTTTGGCTGGATCCATGTTCTTGCCTGGATGCCAGAGTAAAGACGCTCCTGGCGAGACTCCTATGCCAGATGAAACCACTCCTTCCGAGGACTTTGGTGCATTTGACGGCCAAGTCGAGGCTTCAACCGAAACACAAAGTGATTCCAGCTCGAGCACTTCCTCCGATTCCTCCAGCGCCGTTCGCGTTGAACCAAAAGTAAAACCTTCCACCGAAACCTCGACAGAATCGGTAGCCCCTGTGGCCGCGGAACCTGTTGTTGCCGTCAGCAGCAATGTCTACGCCAACGGAACTTACTCTCAATCTGGAACCTACAACAGCCCCGCTGGTGTGGAATCCATTTTGGTCAGCCTCACCATTCAAGACGACATTGTGACGGGCGTGAATGTCGTGCCAAATTCTAAAGATGAAACCAGCATGGCTTTCATCAAATTGTTTGCCAGTGGCATCAGCTCGACCGTGATCGGAAAACCGGCTGAGGGCATTGGACAGGTTGGCGCTGTCAATGGATCTTCTTTGACGGGAGCCGGATTCAATAAAGCCATGGCGGGAATTTTGGCTCAGGCCAAAGCCTAATGAAAACCATTGAACAAGAACGCGAACTCCTCGGCACCCGAATTGTTTTAAAAGTACGAGCTTGGGATGAACGGCGTGTTTTGCCGAAAATGACGCTCGCTTTCAAGGAGGTGGAGCGGATCGATCAAACTTTTTCTCGATTTCGCCAGGGCAATGCGCTGGCTGCTCTGAACGCAAAAGTCGGGG
>CAYGAB010000006.1:13117-17714 GCA_964347725.1 uncultured Candidatus Peribacteria bacterium
ATGGTGAGTCGTGAATTGTTGGAACTTTTGTCTTTTGCGGACCGCGTGCGAGAACGAACCGAAGGCGCTTTTGACGTGACGGTGAAAAGCCTCTTGGACGGCTGGGGCTACAACGCCGATTACAGTTTGCAAGAAGCGGTGCCTGGCCAATTGGGTCGCATTGAGTTTGGCGAGGGGCGCCAAGTTCGAATCAGCGCCGAAGTGGATTTGGGTGGACTTGGAAAGGGCTACGCCATCGACAGGATGGTGGCCATTTTAGAAGGCATTCCTAACCTGTGTGTGGACGCCGGTGGAGACATTTTTGCTCGTGGAGAAGCGGAAGATGGCAAGCCCTGGAAGATTGTTTTTGAACACCCCACTGACTCCAGTTTGGCCATTGGTGAAGTCGGCGTGGATGGATTCGCTTTGGCTTCCAGCAGCCCTTTGCGCCGAAAGTGGCGTGACCGTCACCATCTGGTGGACCCTCAACGTGGTCTGCCCGCCGAAAACATGCTGGCCGTCTACACTCAAGCTCCCGCCGCCTTGATTGCCGACACCTATTCCACCGCTCTCTTTGCCCTCGGCTTTGACCGCGCCCAAGCCATTTTGCCCCGACTCCCTGTGGACGCTCTCTTGATCAGCCCCAACGGCGAGGCCGTCAAAAGTTCCGGCTTCAAAGGGGAGATGTATGGGTAGGGTGGATTTACGCGGCTTGCGCTTGACAAAAATGCGGAATTGGGTTTAGATGAGCGCATGACTGGCTCCAATTGCTACCGTGAGTTCCGTGATGCCAATAGCCGCTTGAATGCCTCATTTTTGGCTTTGAAAAACGGCGGCTCAGAGGCCGCCCAAGCCTTGAACCAGGAGCTTTTTGGAGCCATTCAACAGATTCCAGACCTTGCGGGGGGAGTAGAGATTGAAGTGGATTTAAAGGCCGCAAAGAACACCATGCTGGACGACTTGGCTCGGTGCCTGACCGAGGGAAAGCCTGTGACCAATAGCTGGGGTTGGTGTGATGATGTTCCTGCAAATCACCTCGCTATTCCAGATTCTATTCGAGAGGCTGTGAGTACTGGCCGTTTTGTGTTGCCTTTGCCTTATGAATTTTACGGTGAAGGGCCCCATGGCTCTAGCCACCGGGCGGCGGCGGCTCGCTCCTTGGAAACACTGAAGGTGATTCGAGCGGAAAGCGAAGCTCCTCTTTCTCTTGGAGTGATGGTAGAGAATAAAGATGCCCTCAGAGTGAGCCTCCGAAGCGTGCCTCTTGAGGCCCTCAGAAAAATTGCTTTTACAGGAATGGACCAAACCACTGCCTTCACTCCGTTTTATTCAAAAATGGGTGACCGCCTTTTTGTTCGTGGCACCAGCCCATTGGGGCATTACCTAGCTTATCGACAATTTGGCGGAAAATTCCGAGCCATGGACCAGTTCAAACCTGACACAAAAGAAGCCTGCGAGACTTGGCTGACTTATTGTGGAGTCACCCACAACTCTCCCTTTAAAAACATGGCGGTGAGGCCTAATCCATCTGCTTTGTTCATCAATGGCACTCCAGTGGGTGGACCATACAATGATAATTTAGATGAGAGCTTTTTCAGGCAAGCGGCTGGAATTGAAACGGAAATGGTAGGATGCTCTTTTGATGAATTACCTGAGGAGCTTTTCACTAATGCGTGGACGCCGAATCAAAAAAAGGAGTGGATCCTGGCAAATCAAAGACCAAAACACCAGATCACCACTTGGGAGGGGCCTCGAGACATCATCGCTCACATGAAAGATTTTCCGATTGAATGAGTGGGGGCAACAGCACTCGCGAATTTGCTAGCTTTTTTCTGTACATTTTGACAGCGGTTTTTGTGGGGCTCGCTCACTCAAAGCCTTGAAGCTGTCCAAACAGACCTGCTTGCCTTTTGCGGTAGAAACATCAAAAAAGGCTGTGGTCTCATCGTCAGGGTCGGCTTGGTCAACTGGGATGGTCAGCATGAATCGATTTTTACATGTGCAAGCTCTTTCGTGCAAGTTTCCTTGGAATCCTGGCCTAAGTTTGCTAGTTTGAAGCTCGCTTTTTAGACTTAACTCAAACCTCTCATGAGCTCGACCGTATTTCAAGAATTGCTGGAAACTCTGACCCACAAAGAGGAGGAGCTCAAGGAAACTCGGAAAGAAATGAAGAGTGCGGAAAAGGACGTTTCCATTGAATTGGAAGAAAAGAAAATCGTGCTGCGAGACCTCAAAAAAGAAGTGAAAGCCATGGAGGAAGATCACCTACGCCAGCTCTTGCAAGACAACGTGGAGTACGCCGAAAACCGCGAGCGAGTTCAGCTTTTGAAAGAAGAATGCGCCCAAGCCAAATTGGAACTTTTCACGGCGGCGACCAATGCCAGTCGAGAACGTGGCGTCTTTGAAGAAATGATCATGGTGAACGGCGCTCCCACTCGACTTCAAACTCAACAAGAAGTGGGCATCTACCTCAATGGGAAGGTGCTGAAGGCGGCTTAGGAGGATTTTTGGTTGACGCAAGCTAGAGTTTGCAGCTACAATTTGTGTGCCTAATTAGCATACATTGAAATCTTTCAATTGGTCTCATGAAAAAAATGTTTGGCTCAAGAAAAATCGAGGCATTTGTTTTGATGAAATTTTATTCTACTTATCTGAAGATGAACATCTGCTGGACATTGTCCAGAATCCGAATTACCCCAATCAGGCCATGTTTGTTCTCGCAATTGATGACTACGTTTATCTTGTCCCTTTCGTCGAAAATGATGTTGAGATTTTCCTAAAAACCATATTCCCGAGCCGCAAGGCAAATAAATATTATTTATCCAACTGACCTATGAAATATTTTGACCAAGAAGAAAAGGAGCTCGTGCAATCTTTTGAAGCAGGGGAATGGAAATCTAGCTCAAAAAAAACGACTCCTTATAAAAATCTAGCCAAGCAAAATCTTAAAAAAACCGAACGGATCAACATCCGTATCACGATAAAAGATTTGAAGGACATTAAAAAAATCGCTTCTGTAAAGGGCATGCCCTACCAAACCCTGGTTTCCAGCATCATCCACACCTACGCCAATCGTGGTGCTGAAAGCTAAAAAATGGCGGAATAGACGGGACTCGAACCCGCGACCTCCTGCGTGACAGGCAGGCGCTCTAACCAACTGAGCTACTACTCCGCATTTTTGGCTTTGACTTGCGACAAAGCGAATGGAACTTTAGCAGATGGACTTCTTGCACGCAAGGCGAAACTGGACGAGAAATTGACCTGGAGCGATTTAGTTAGTACAGTGCCTTTAATTGATCTCAAACATGCTTAGATTTTTGACCGCTGGAGAGTCGCACGGACCTCAACTCACCGTGATCATTGAAGGTTTGCCCGCTGGAATTCCCATCGACAGCGCGCAGATTCAGGTTGAAATGCAAAAACGCAAGATTGGATCCGGAAATGGAGGACGGCAACAGATGGAGGCCGACCACGCGGAAATTGTGTCTGGCGTGAGGCATGGAAAAAGTTTGGGTTCGCCGATCACGCTGGTGATTCGCAACAAGGATTTTCAAAACTGGGAAGAGCAAATGAATCCGGAGCCGCAAGCGGTGACGGTGGACAAAGTGACGGAGCCTCGGCCGGGTCATGCGGATTTGGCGGGCGTGATGAAGTACGGATTCGACGACGTTCGCAATGTTTTGGAGCGAGCTTCGGCTCGGGAGACCACGGCTCGGGTGGCGGCAGGTGCGATTTTTAAACAATTTTTGGCGGCTTTTGACATTGAATTGGCGAGTCACACTTTGCAAATTGGGCGACATCGAGTGGCGAGCGATTACGATTTTCAGGACGTGAAAATGGCGGGTGAGCTTTCGCCTTTGACGCGCTGTGTGGACAAGGATTTGGCTGAAAAAATGGAGGCGCAGATTTTAGAGGCTCGACAAAAAAGAGACACGCTGGGAGGCATTGTGGAAGTTTGGGCCATGAATTTACCAGTGGGGCTGGGGAGCCACGTGCACTGGGATCGGAAAATGGACGGGCAGATTGCTCAGGCCTTGATGAGCATTCAATCCGTGAAAGCCGTGGAGATTGGCGAGGGCGTGAAGGCCGCGGAATCCTTTGGGTCTGAAGTGCACGATTCCATTGAGCACGATGGACAGAATTTTCAACGGTCCAGCAATCGAGCGGGTGGCTTGGAAGGCGGGATCACGAATGGACAGCCTTTGGTGGTGCGTGTCTACCACAAACCCATTGCCACGCTCTACAATCCTTTGCCGAGTGTGGACATTGAGACAAAAAAGCCGGTTTTGGCGACCATTGAACGCAGCGACATTTGCGTGATTCCACGCGCTGGAGTGATTGCGGAAAGCATGTTGGCTTATGTGATTGCGAAAAATCTGCTCGAAAAATTCGGGGGCGATTGCCTGAGCGACATTCAAAACAATCTAGCGAGTTACAAAGCTCGTTTGCAGTAATCGACCAACACGTCCAAGGCTTCTTTGAGTTCTTGTTCGGTTTCGCCGAAGGAAAATCGGACGTGATCGGCACGGCCAAAAGGGGATCCCGGCACAATGGCGACGTTGGCGTTTTCCATGACTTTTTCGCACGGCGGGCACCAACCGCTACCGTTCCAGTGTTG
>CAYGAB010000007.1:0-2212 GCA_964347725.1 uncultured Candidatus Peribacteria bacterium
CCATCAAGCCGAGCACCGCCCCCACCACGCCTCCCATCCACCAAGATTTACTCTGAGAGAACCAACTCATCAGAATCATCAAAAAGAAAAATCCCATGAAGAGGAAGACGGCCGAAGCCTCCACCCAAGAGCCTTGATCAAACTTGACGCTGGACAAAAGAGACTGGTCAAAGCTTTCCCCTCTCGCCAGTTTGTCCAAAGTGTCCACCGTGGTCAGCACGCCCGTGTCGTAGTCGTTGTTTTTAAAATTGGGAATGGCCGTGTTTTGAATAAGATTAAAAGCCTGAGCGTCCGTGATTGCTCCCTCCAATCCGTATCCCACTTCAATTCGTGCCTGACGTTCGTTCGGCGCGATCAAAAATAGCAATCCATTGTCAAATTCGCTTTGTCCAATACCCCAAGCTCGTGCCAATTCCAGGGCAAAATCTTCAATTGGATATTCCTGTAAACTAGACACGGTGGCCACCACAATTTGCGTGCTGTTTTCTTGGTCGAGCTTGGCGAGCTCTGCTTCCAAAGCGCTTTGCGTGGCTTCACTCAAGACTTCTGCTTCGTCGTAAACGTAAGAACTGGGCTCAGAAGGAAGCGTTGGTGCCGCCATTGCCACCGGAACCAAGAAAACAAATGCCAAAGAAAAGACCCAAATACGCATGGATTTTCAGATTAAATTTAGAGTTCGGATTCAAAATCGACCACTGGCGCTGTCTCAGCTCCTGCTGTCGCTTCAAAGAGAGGCTTTTTATCGAATCCAAAAATGGCCGCTATCAAACTGCCTGGAATTTGACGGATGCTGGAATTGAAATCCGCCGTAACCTCATTGTAGTCTTTTCTTGCCACAGCAATTCGGTTTTCTGTGCCTTCCAATTGAGCTTGAAGGGTTTGGAAATTGGCCGTTGCCTTGAGTTCTGGGTAGGCTTCCACGCTCACGAGCAAACGAGACAAAGCGGAGTCGAATTGATTGGCCGCTGCAATCTGCTGCTCAGGAGTTGCGTTGACATCGGACTGAGAGTTCAGCCATGCGGTGCGAGCTTCTGTGACCGCTGTGAAGGTGCTTTTTTCAAAGTTGGCGGCTCCTTGAACCGTGGCCACCAGTTGAGGCACAAGATCGGCGCGGCGTTGGTACTGAGTTTCAATGTCGGACCAGGCTTTTTCAACACCCACTTCCTTGCTCACAAATCCGTTGTAAGCGCCCATGAGCCAGAGAACAAGAACGCCAAGAACCGCAAAAGGAAGTGCTTTACGAACCCAAGTGGGCATGCTTTTCATTTCTGGTGCCATAGAAAGAAGGTGTTAGAGATAAATGTTTGACTTGCGAATAAGTTAGCAGAAAAATTGGTTGAAATCCACTTACGCTTGCAGTAGCCTCTCTAAGCTGGGCTTTTGGCCAGCAAACGCGGAGAGGTGGCAGAGTGGTTGAACGCGGCGGTCTTGAAAACCGTTAGGCTCGCAAGGGTCTCCTGGGTTCGAATCCCAGTCTCTCCGCCATTTTCTTGCACTAACAATGTCAGTGCTTTATGATGTGTAGGCATTGTTAACATCGTAATTATGTCTAATTTGACAATTAGAATTAGTGAAAAGCTCAAGAAACGCGCATCTCAACAAGCTAATAAAATGGGCGTCCCTCTAACCACGATCATCACTCTTGCACTTGTGAATTTTGTGGAGTCACCAAAAGTGCTTGTTGGTGAACCCCAAGACATCATTGTGACAACAGATATCCAAGCAAAAATGAATCAAATTGGAGCACTCTTATGAAACTCCTGATTACCAAATCTATTCAAGCTGCTGAATTTGAAGCTCATCAGGAGATTTTTACATTAGAGGTCATCAAGGCCGCTGCAAAAAAAGCTATCCAAGGACTTGGAAATACCATTAAAAATGCCTCAAAAGTCTCGGGAACACAGTTAAAGAAAATGAATTTAACAACATCAGGTGGGGCAGGCAGAGTTTTGTTCCTTTTAAAGGTTGGTAAAAACAAAGCGGTCTTGGTTATGCTTCGTCCGAAGAATGACAAACAAATTGGAGCAAATATGAGCATTGAGAATGCTAAATTCAAGCAAGCGCTTGAGAAAAATATTGATATGATTTTAGAAGACTTGAAGGCAGGTCATTACGAAGAAATTGATCTGGCCACCGTAGCTTGAGGCAAGTATAGTGCTCAAGAAACATGAAAAAACAGGTGCCAAATTAAGCAAGGTTATCGATCATGTTC
>CAYGAB010000007.1:2222-16275 GCA_964347725.1 uncultured Candidatus Peribacteria bacterium
GGATGCACCAACACATCGTTGTTTCAATACGAAGCCGATGATTCATTTGAAATCCATGAGCGGGCAACCGTAGGTGACCCCTTTAACACTGAAACGCTCTTGATGAACGCAGAGGAATGCAGTGCGGCAAAAAGTCGGGAACATTACGAAAAAATCGTTGATACCCTCAAAGGAGTCAAGGGTGAGAGGGTGTTCTTTTATCCAATTGGCGACTATCAGGATCCAAGTGGTTGGGATGTTCTCGCACTGCCAAACGTGTTGGGCTACAAAACAATGGAAGATTTCAAAGCGGACTTTGCTGCATGCTCATGGCGTGCCGGAGATTACCCCCTCAAAATGTCTGAAAAAGTCTTGATGTTTGGCTCAAGTTGCGGCTCAGGCTACGACGATGGAAGCGGCCGGAAAATCGCCTGCAATGTAGCCAAAGAAGCAATAGCGCCGACCATTGTTCTTGAATAAGATCGACCCTTACGACTCTTCGTCAATTTAAAAAACTACGTGAGTTTATAATTAGTTTACTATTTAATTAAATTGGTTTATTATTTGTATACAATCAAAATTTTATGGATATCCGTGCTCTCATTTTAGATTTAGCTTCTCAAGAAGAACGTTTAACGGTGAATCATGTGCTGAAACAAATTGGGAATGCCTATTCTCGGGCTTACCTTCTCCGTTTTTTTAAGCAACTTATTGCAGAGGGTAAACTTTTAAAATCAGGCTCTACCCGAGGCGCATTTTATGTTCTTCCTGAGCACGCTGCAGCTTTGGCCGATCGCTTTGAAAAGCGTTACACGAATCATCAGCTTCAAGAACATGAGATTCTTCTGGAAGTGTATCAGAAACTTTATTTTCTGAACCAGCTTCCTGAACACCTTCGTAGCATTTTTTATTATGCCTTTTCAGAGATGCTTAACAATGCGATTGATCACTCTCAGTCCAAATTTCTTGTTGTTCGAGTAGAACGCAAAAAAGACACGCTGTGCTTTGAGATTGAGGATTCTGGCGTTGGGGTTTTTAATAATGTCATGAAGCAGCGTGATCTCTCTTCCCCTTTGGAAGCCATCCAAGATCTATTGAAAGGTAAAACCACTACTGCTCCCCACGCTCATTCCGGTGAAGGAATCTTTTTTACATCCAAAGCAGCGGACCGTTTCACCTTAGATAGCTTCTCTACTCGTCTCACGGTAGATAACCTTATCCCTGATATTTTTATCCATGAGATGAGTCCTTTGAAATCTGGAACTCGAGTCATTTTTGAACTCCGCCTGGACCATGCGGGTCATTTGGATGAGCTCTTTCGTCAGTATTATACCGACCCAGATGACTTTTCTTTCGACAAAACTTTTATTCAAATTAAACTCTACACTCGAGGATCCATTTACATTTCTCGCTCTCAAGCTAAACGGGTTCTCTTTGGTTTAGAGGTGTTTCGAACCATTGTATTGGATTTTGATAAAGTCCCCGGAGTCGGCCAGGCCTTCGCTGACGAAATTTTTCGCGTCTTCCGTTTGAGCCATCCAGAAATTCAAATTTCTTACATCAATGCTAACGAGGCCGTACGCTTCATGATCGAAAGAGTTGCAAAAATCTGACCGTTTCTACCCCTCATTGTTTCGGTGTGCCCGGAGCCTATCCAAGCTCCTTGGGCATCTGCACCGTGATCATCAGACATTTGTCTTTGCTGACGCAGTAAATAACAAGGGATCAAGCACAGGAACCCTCTTGGCAACCTAAACACCTGAATCGATGTCTTGATCTCCAAGAGACTGATTTGCCTTCTCTAAAAGGCACAAGGCCTTTTCCTGGGACGTATCCATTCCATCAGAACTAGTCACCAATGCAAAAACTTCATTCAGTAGCTTTCGTGTTCCCAAGCTCTTCTGCTGGGCTTTCATTACGTTAGCCCTATCCAAAAAACTCTCCACATCCTGACTATTCAACATTGCAGCCCTATCCCCCTCCGATAGGCTGCTATCTGTAATCCCATGAAACATTGCGGCGAAATCCGCAACTAACAGCGCTGTAAATCTATCTACGCCCTCTTCACGATCGTCATCGTTATCAAAATTTGTACTAGGTGCTTCCGCATCGTTTGAATCGATGTCTTCTTGTCCCAGAAGAACCTCTGCCTCTTGCTTAACCTGTGAAGCTCGTGGAAGTAGCTCCTCCACTTCCTCTGCTGTTTCCTTTTCCCCTATTGCACTAAGCACTGAGACCAATTCATTCAATATTTTTTTTAATGCTTGATTAGGATTTGCCAGTGCTGAGCATTCATTTTTCCTCCGCTCAAGATCTGCGGCAGCTCTTACTGCCTCCTGCCTTTCTTGCTCCGTTAGGTTTGTAAGATTCAAACATCCAAGTGTGACAGAATCCCTAATTAACAGCGCTGTAAATCTATCTACGCCCTCTTCACGATCGTCATCGTTATCAAAATTTGCGCTAGTTGATTCTACTGCCATGTTTTCATGGTTATTCAAATAATGGAGAGTAAGAATACGCTTTTAGCTAAAACTGTCAATAGCGGAAACACCTCTTCCCTAAATAGACTTAAGTCAGCATGAATGATTCACTCAAACTTTATCGAAAAACTGTACATGCCCATGCCGCACACGCCCTGCAAGGTGCTTCCTGGTTCTTGAGCTGGCATCTCGATTTCTTCCGTGCCCGTGGAAGCCAGATTGGCTGCAAAATTGAGGCTTGGAATAACAAGGGAGGAGGAGCAATCAAAAGTGCCGCTTGTGCTGACTTTTAAAGTGGTGGGAACTCCTGCTTTTGCGAGGTTTACTTGAGGGCTATAACCCCCTTTGGCTGAGATTTCTATGATCTGTTGGCCACCAACCATGCTCACGTTGTTGACGGGTTCTTTTGAGCTTTCACTTCCATCTCCATTCCAAAAATAAATGAGCCCAAAGCCCAGCAAAGCAATGACCGTGTACAGAAAAAATGATTTCATTTGATTAAAAGTTAAAGACAGGATTGATGACCCCAGCCACCACCAAGCTGTTGATCAGGTTAAATAAAGCAAACATGATGACAATGAGACCTGCGGTTTTGAAAAAGATGCCGGCTTTTGGGCCGTTTTGAATGCTGAATGAACTGAAACTGATCAAGCCAAGCACGGGGAGTGTTCCCAAAGCGAAGATCAACATGGTTAGGGCTCCAGCCAGAAAACCACCTGTGGAAAGCGTGTAGATTTGCATGGACTGAGTGAATCCACAGGGCAAAAAGAAAGTCGCAATCCCCACCAAAAAAGGAGTAAAACGATGATTGAATTTGGCCACTCCCATGGCGTGTTTGGACAGGAATCGAGGCATGGAAGCTTGTAGTTTTTTTGACCAATGAAAGACGTCCAACAGGTTGAGACCCAAAATCAGCATGACGAGACCCACCAGCAGACTGAGAATAAAATTGGCGGTCGCATTCAGCTGGAAAGCAGAGCCAAGTGCTCCAATGACCCCTCCCAAAACGAAGAACGCAATGAGCCTTCCAGCATGAAAAAGAAGTTGAGGCTTCACCTTGTCGCCTTCTTTAGCAAAAGTCGCAGACATGGAAAGGAGGAGGCCTCCCACCACCGCCATGCAGGTAGAAAGTGAAGCGATTATTCCAATCAGAAAAGCGGTCCCGTAAGACACCTTTCCGCCACCGATCAAATTCACCAAGCCAATTTTCTGTAAAAAGAGAAACAGCATGGCAAAGACAAGCGTGATCGGAATCGCCCATTTGAAATCTGCCCAAGCCTTGCTTTTAATCTGTTTTTCAAGCGACAGACGGTAGCCGTGCTTTGAAAGAATCGCCGTCAAATCATCTGCAATTTGCTCGGGGCTTTTGTCGCCAAAATCACCTGTCACTTCAACTGAATTTGTCTTAAGGCTGGTCTTGGCGTGGGAGATGTGAGGAAGATCCTGCAGTTCACTTTCTGTCATCAAGACGCAGGCCTTGCAGTGCAGGCCAGTGACGTGAAAAATGTGGGTTTGCATGGGAAGAGAGTTAGAGTTTTTTGCCTTTGATTCGCAGAGAATTTCCAACAACAGAAACGCTGGAAAAGGCCATGGCGAGACCTGCAAATACAGGGCTCAAAAGCCAGCCAAACAAAGGGTAGAATGCGCCGCCAGCCAAAGGGATTCCAACGATGTTGTAAAAAAATGCCCAGAATAGATTTTGCTTGATGCCACGCATGGTGATTTTAGAAAGACGAATGGCTTTCACCAATTTTGAAATGTCTCCATGGAGGAGCGTGATGCCTGCGGAATCAATCGCAACGTCCGTTCCTGTGGCCATCGCAATGCCCACATCCGCTTGAGCAAGAGCAGGAGCGTCGTTCACTCCATCTCCAGCCATGGCCACCGTGTGACCTTCCGACTGCAGCGCTTTGATTTTATTGAGTTTTCCTTCAGGGAGCACTTGCGCCACCACTTCATCAATGCCGAGCTGACTTGCGATGTAGTGAGCCGTGTTTTTGTGATCACCGGTGAGCATGATCACTTTGATTCCAAGTTCATGGAGTTGTGAAATGGCTTCTTTGGCTTCAGGCTTGATGGCATCGGCCACCATGACCACGCCGAGCACTGCGTTTTTTGTGCTGAGAATGATCGGAGTGTTGCCATTTTTCGTTTCCTCTTCAAGAGTGTTCACGTCAAATGTGATCTTTAAATCTTCTACAAGCTTTGTGCTGCCTGCCTGATATTCCACTCCTTCAATTTGACCCTTCAGCCCTTTCCCTTTGATGGCTTCAAAATGAGTCACGGACTGGAAGTGCAGTTTCTTTTCTTTGGCATAGGAAACGATTGCGTGGGCCAGAGGATGCTCAGATTTTTGTTCCAAGGAGGCTAAAATTGCGATCAATTCTTCGTCGGTTTTGGTGGAAAAATTTTGTATGGAAACCAACTCTGGCTTCCCCTTGGTCAAGGTTCCCGTTTTGTCCACCACCAGGGTGTCCACTTGATGCAGCTTTTCAAGCGTTGCCGCATCCTTGATCAAAATCCCTTCCTTTGCTCCTTTGCCAACTCCCACAATGATGGCGGTTGGCGTGGCCAGACCCAAGGCGCAAGGACAAGCAATCACGAGGATTCCCACAAATGACACCAATCCATAAGACAGAGCCTGAGAAAAGCCGAGGGTGGACGTGCCCACAATCAGCCAAACTCCCAAAGCAAGGAAAGCCAAGACCAAAACGATGGGCACAAAAACGCTGGATATTTTGTCGGCCAGGGCTTGAATGGGGGCTTTGCTTCCTTGAGCCTCCTCCACCATTTTGATGATGTGAGCCAACATGGTGTTGGAACCTACTTTTGTGGCTCGGAAGGTGAAGGAACCTGTGGTGTTCATGGTCCCCGCGACCACAGAATCTCCCATCTTTTTCTCCACTGGCATGGGTTCTCCCGTCACCATGGATTCATCCACAAAAGAGTTGCCTTCCACGAGCACCCCATCCACGGGAATTTTGCCCGCTGGTTTCACCACAATCAAATCGCCTTCCACCACTTGATCCAAAGCAATTTCTATTTCTTTCCCATCTCGAATGACGAGCGCAGTTTTGGCCTGCAAATTCAGGAGTTTTTCAATGGCGTCTCCCGTTTTCAATTTGGAACGAGACTCCAAATATTTGCCAAGGGTGATGAAGGCAATGACGACGATGGTCACATCGTAATAGGTGTGATCTACATTGATGAAGGGCCTCAGGGGTTCTTCAAAAGCCGTGACCACAAAACTGTAGAGGTAGGCGGCCACCGTTCCAATTCCAATGAGGGTGTCCATGTTGGCTTTTCCATAACGCAAGAATCGGTAAAATCCCTGCAAATAGGGTTTGCCCACAACAAAGAGTGTGTAGGTTGCCATCAAAGGCAAAAGATGATGGAGAAATTCTTCCAAAACATAAGACATTTCTGGGGCCAGCTCCACCTGCGCTAAAATTTCCCAGCCCATAATGAAGATGCTGAGGATTGCCAAAGGAATAACGGAAAGCACCATGGCTTTCATGCTGGCCAGCTCCATGAGTTTTTCATGCTTAGACTGGTTCATGCCTGTGTGCATGGAATGGTCTTCTAGCATGAAGCTGTAGCCCAGTGGCTTCAATTGTTCAGAAAGCTGATGAGCACTTGTCTTGTTTGCGTCGAAGTCAATTTTTGCAGCCTCAGTGCCGTAATTGACCTCCGCCGACCGCACTCCCTCTATTTTTTTGAGGGTTTTCTCAATGATTCCCGCGCAAGACGCGCAGTGCATTCCTTTGATTTTATAAGTAGTGGTGTTCATTATTTTTTAGATTTTTTAAAGGCCAAAAGAAGTTCTTGAATGATTTTCTCTTGTTCTTTTTCGTCAGAACTCGAAAAGGCTCTTTTCCCACAAGTGTGGAGGTGGCTTTCTAAAGCTTGAGTGGCCACGGAAGCCAAAAGTCCTTCTACCGCTCCCACTTGCTGCAAAATGTCCATGCAGTACTCCTCATTTCCAATCATCTCTAAAACTTTCTTGAGCTGACCAATGGCCTTCTTTACTCCTAGTTCTGCCTTGCTTTTGTAGGGGTCAATCATATTTTTAGGGTGAGTTGAACAACCTACCACCTAGGTTAGTGGTTTGCTGCGAGGCTGTCAACCAAAAGGGCAAATGCAAGCAGCCTTCACTGCTTCACTGCATTGGCCCCATTGGCCTCCTTGGGCATTTGCACCGTGATCATCAGACATTTGTCTTGGCTGAGGCAGTAAACCGCTGGATCTCCGCCGCGTGTGGAGATGGCAGTTGGGCCGTCCCACGTTTCTCCGTCGGAGGTTTTGACGAACCAGTTGCCGTCTGAGCCGGAAGTTCCGTAGAAGTAGAGTCCGTCTGAACCGGCATAGAAGTTTCCTGTCCAGTTTTTATCTGTGGTGAAGTCCAAGTCGTCCACTTGAGTGAAATCCAGCCCGTCTTTGGAAGTGGCGTGAAAAGCCCCGCCATTGTTCTTTTTGACATTGTTTGGAACGATCAAATGCCAGAGTTCGTCCCAATACCCAACCGCAACGTCGTAAGCTTGTTGGTCGTCTAGGTCAAAACGGATGCCTTTTTCAAAAGTGTAATTCACGCCGTCAGAGGAAATAGCGGAGTAGATGTTGGTGTTCTTGTCCAAAATTCGACTGCTGCTTGGGCCAGCGGTGTAGTACAAGCGGATTTTTCCATTTGGCAGAAGGACCAAAGTCGGGTCAAATGGACGAATGAAATCTTCTGGGTAGTCTTCAATTTGGATGGACTCTGGGTCGGACCAGGTGGCACCATCGTCTTCAGAAATGACCACGGCGATTTTGTCGAAGGCTTCTTCATCACCACAGGCAAACCATTGGAAAGCGGCAATGAGACGCCCTTCATCGTCTTGCATGACCGTGGGGACTCCCCCTGCTTCCACCAGATTTTGAGATTTTGCTTTTGTGAAAGCTCCGCTTGAAGTCACCCATTGCAGAACCAAGTCATTTTCCCAAGGGCCTTTTTGATCTGTTCCTTCCACGCAAACTTTTTTGTACATGCCTTCGCCAGGATTGCTGCCGGGAACCAAGGGATTTGCCTCGCTAAGGGATTCGTCAAGTACGGCCGATTCAGAATCGGTGCCTGGGGTGAGAACTTCTTCTGCAGGAGATGAGCAAGCGGCAAAAGCGGTGAGCAAAAGAAAGGCGAGTGGCAAAAGGCGGCGGATGGACATGAAGTTGTGTTAAATTCGAAGAAAGCTTACGCCAAAATCACGTTTGGGGCTAGCTCATAAATTCTCCAAATACTCCAAGGCTTTTTGAAGCTGGGTGTCATTTTCTGTGTCGAGGTTGGCTATGTCCATCTCCACGATTTGATCAGGCGTGATGCCGACTTCACTGATGGTTCTGTCCAAAGGCGTGAACCATTTGGCGATGGTGAGGCGCAGGCTGGATCCGTCTTTTAAGCTGTGCAATTCCTGAACGCTGCCTTTCCCGAAACTGGTTGCCCCCATGAGCATGGCCCGCTTGTAATCTTGCAGGGCGCCAGCCACAATTTCTGAGGCAGAAGCTGAGCCTTCGTCGATCAAAACCACCAGAGGAATGTCCGCCAGTTTTCCGTTGCCTTTGGTGTAGAGAACTTCATTTTCTTGATTGTGACGTTTGACGATCACGGCTCGCTGTTGATCTTTGAAGAATTCGCTCAAAATGTCCACCGAAACGTCCAGATAGCCGCCCCCGTTCATGCGCAAATCCAAGATCATGCCGTCGGCATTTTCCAGAAGAATTTGCTGGATGGCATTGCTCAGTTCGGCGTAGGAATCGTTGGCAAATTGGTAGAGAGCCAGGTGAGCGATGGTCTTGTCGTTCTCTTTCGTGAAGGCCAGTTTCACGCTCGGAACAATGATGGCTTGACGGACAATGTTGAATTCGAGGGGTGCTTCTTGCCCCTCACGCAAGATCGTGAGCTTGACGCTGGTGCCTTCTTCACCACGAATTTTCTGAATGGCGTCCCAAAGTTTCATTCCGCTGGTGACTTCGCCGTTGATCATGACCACGTAATCTTCAGGTTTGAGTCCGGCTTGTTCGGCAGGAGAGCCTTTGAGAGGAGACACAATGACGAGCTTGTCTTCTTTCTGAGTCAATTCCGCGCCGATTCCCTTGAGCTCACCTTCCAGACTGGAGTTGAAGTCTTTGGTCTCTTGAGGCGTCATGAAAACGGAGTAGGGGTCTTCCAGAGATTCCACCAGGCCAGCTGCCGCTCCGTAGACTTTTTCTTGACTGTCCGATTCCGCCGCGTCGTAGTATTGGTCACTGACCTCACTCCAAACCTCCCAAAACAAAGACATGTCCGCTTTGGCAGGATTGTCCACATCGACAGTGGACGCTTGTCCACTTTGAGAGTCCCACAGCGAATTGGCCTGCCATCCCACGAGAACCCCCAAGACCACCCAGGTTACGAGCGCTTTGACATTGATGGGAGCTTTGATTTCCATGGAGGCATTTTAGCTCAGGAAAAGTGGGTGGAGAGAAGAAGAGATTGACAAATCAAAGAAAGCTGGTAGAGTTTGCGCGAAATAACTTAAGGAGTATATGGAAGAAGATCCAAAAACTGATCCCGTCGAGGCGTCTGCTGCAGAGGTAGATGAATTTGAAGAAAATCCAGAGGACGTAGCAACCGCCCCTCATGAGGATGGCCTTGATCAAGTCACCCCTGGCGATATTCAGATACAGGCGGCTCCGCCCTTGAGCGAAGCTGAATTGGATGCAAGCACTTCAAAAAGGATTTCTGACTTAATCGTAACACTCACTGCCTTCAGCGTGAGCCCGAGGCAGCTAGAGGAACAAGGACAGGAAAGCATTGCATTCAGAGCCATTCGCACGGCCAAAGTTCTGGCTGCTCGCCCAAACAACCATGTTAAATTTGAAAATTTAGCACATCTTGTTGGACTCGCTGACAAGGTTGATCGCATTTTAACTGTCCAACATGCTGGGCAGGCTCTCCCTAGACAAATACATGAACTGCTAAAGTTAGCTAAAGAGATTGAGGATGATCTACCTGCTGGTTCAATGCAGGCTTTAAGAGAAGCTTTGCGTCTTTGCTCCCCTCAAGCAGAATTGGAATTGGTTACGGAAAGGATATTGCATCTGCTCAATGCCACCAATGAAATTGACCCGAACAACCCTGAATCGATTGAAAAATTACGCAAAACCTTGATTGAATTTGCGAACAATTTCATGCAATTACGTACGGCCATTTTGCAAAATAACTTGCAAGGCATCAAAGCTGAAGCTCGCCAAAATGCTCTAAGGGACGCCATGGATGAGACCAATGCTCTGATCGCACAATTAGAAACTAATGGGACTACGGTTTTGTTCCAGCATGAACTTGCTGCTGTCGAATCATTGCGCCAAGAGGTTATTTTGCTTCGCACCGCTAGGAAACCTGCTGCGTCACCATCAAATCAGTTCTCAAAACTTGGCGTTTGCTTGGCGTTGGGGCTCTCTGTGTACAATTTTGTGGATGGTCAAAAACCCACCCTTGTGGCAACTGCGAGTTCATATTCCGAAACAAGTGAGTGGATTCAAATCAAACCTTATCAGTTCTCTGATGCTTTGCGAACTGGAGATGAAAATACTGTTCTTAGACTCCTACAAAGCAATGTGGACCCCTATGCCACTGCTTTTCTGGTTGCAAATTGCCCAGCTGAAAAAGTATTAGCCCTGGCCCCAGTAGAGAATCCTTCAGGATTTGGAAGCGACTCTCTGAGGGTGGACGGCTACGCACCTTTGGATAAAACCCCTAGAGAAATATGTGAAAATGCTCGAGACAAAATGTTTGCTGTAGTCCTACTTGAAAATTAGAGCGATTTTTCAGTGACGAAAACTCTTGGAGGTGTGTTCAAATCTTGCTCTGTCATACGAATTTCCGGGCGAAAGCCAAGAGGAACTTCGTTGTCCTCTTCAGCATCCACCGCTGCTTCAGGCACCTTCACCTCGCCGAAAGCGCCGATTCCGTGGAGAGCGGCGCGGATGTTTGGATTTTGTTTGAGAGATGCTTTAAAAGCGCTCACGTCTGCTGGATCTTCAGGGTTTGGGCCGGTTCCATTCAAGGCTTCTTTCAGCACCAGCACCCACGCTAAATTCTGAAGTCCGGTGCTCGTGTAGTTGGCGGCCCCATCTTCGAGTTTTGCGGAATCGGTGAGATTGGAATTCACATTGAATACTTCATGGAAGAGGTCAAGGTAGCGATTGATGAATTCAACGGACAGTTTGTCGTCTTGAAGAATGGCTTTGCGGGCATCAAAGCTGACATTGTCCTGGAAAATTCGCAAGAGAGACGTGAGGTCCATGGAACTGCTCGCGATTTTCAGCATTTCTCTCTGTCCGCGGGAGATCTTTCCTCTCCTTTCAAAGGCGGAATCGGCGAGTCTTCCAAATTCAGGCTTGCCTCTGTCTTTGCCCCAAGCTGGAATGTATTCGTAGTGCATGTCTGAGTTGCCGGGATCAATCGTGAAATTCCAGAGATCCCCTTGATTGGCGATGTTCACGTCTTTGTAAGGGCTGATCGCCTCCCTGTTCTTCGCAACGATCAAAATGAGCTGCGTGATGAAGAGTTGTTGCTTGGTCTCCAGTTGGCGCCAGGTCTTTACCTGGGGGAAAAGTTGTCTCATGAGGCCTTCAGACAGGCTGGCCGCGTCTTTCCCAATGGTGAAATTGATGTTTTTTGCTTCGGTGATCCCAACGTCTTTGCATCGCGCAGGTGTGATGGACGTGAGGTTGTTTCCAGCCAGTTTTTCGGCCAAACGTTCGTACTGATCCGCCACGGTTTCTTTCAAGCGTTCTGGCTTTGGGGAACGAGGTTCGATGGATTTGGGTGTTTCCGGGTTGGTCATGGCTTTGTTTAATCTGAAAAGTATAGCAGAAATGAGGTGTTTTTTCAATTCAGAAAGATTTCAGGAAAAATTCAGGACTTTTTCAGAACGGATCTTTAGCATGAGGGCACGAGCAAGTCCTTTGAAATCGACAGAATCCAAGAACCCCCCACGCCCCAACCATAGGAGGTGAGCATGAGGGTTAACACGAGGTGGGCCGTTTTGACGGCCATGGTGATCGGATGCCACAGTGGTGGCGAAGACGACGAGAAGAGTGTGAGCGACTACGGGATCGGCGGTGGACAGCCTGAGCTGACGCTGCCCTTTCCTTCTGGAGAGTACTGGCTGGTGAGCCAAGGCTATAACACGGGAAGCCATCAGGACTACAACTTCAACTACGGCGACGACAGCTACGCCCTGGATTTCGCGCAAAATGGTTGCGAAGCCTACGGCAAAGAAGTCACGCCCGTGGCGGACGGTTGGGTGATCAAAGTCACGGAAGACGGCTACGGCGACTCCGGCTATGGAAATTCGGTGCTGATCAACCACGACAATGGCTACGTGAGCCGCTACGGACACTTCTCCGAGACCCTGGTTTCGGAAGGAGACTACGTCACGAGCTACGACACGATTGGGCTGGTGGGCAACACGGGCTACGTGCTGGGACACGCCTGCAGTGAACACCCTGGAACGCACCTGCATCTGGCCTTCTACCTGGAAGGAGAGGGCACTGAGCCTGAACCGCTTTCCGGCAACGAGCCGATGCGGACTGGATGCTGGTACAACCGTGAAGGGGTGAAAAGCTGCGACGGAAATCCTGGCCCTTATGACCCTGAATACGGTGGCAACGATGATGGAGAAGATGGAGGCGAGAACTCCGAGAGCGATGGTGAACACGACGAGAACCTGTCCGTGAGCGACTTGAATGTCTCTCCCGACTGGGGAACGGCGGGTGAAACCAACTTCGTCTGGACCACGGTGGTGAACTCCGTGGATCGTCCCGACGTCACGCTCTGGATCACCAACGAAAACGATGGAGACAGCTACTCATTCGAGATGGACACGGAAAGCACCGAGAGCCCCTGGGTGTTCTTCTACCGCAAGACGCTGCGCGACGATCTCGAATACCCTTTCTGGGTGGAGGTCAATAGCGACGGCGATACTGTGGAGTCGGACACCGAGTGGATGGAGGTGTGGAACTCGTCTGAAGAGAACCCGCCCGAGGACTACTCCTACGGCTGGTCTCCGGACGAAGGCAGTGCTGGGGAAACCGAATTTTCCTGGTCGCTGCGCTTCACAGGTGAAGGCACGAGCACGGCCACGCTGCACATCGTGAATCCCTCCGATGGAAAGGTCTACGACTTCGACATGGACACCTGGGAATCCGGAGACGACATCTGGTCCGCTAGCTTCGAAAAGACGCTGCGCGACTCGACCGTCTATCCGTTCTGGGTGAGCATGGAAGATCGCAACACGACCAACACCACCGAAGTCGGAAGCGTGCGGGTGGAGTAGGATTCTGTCAAATCAAGGACTGAAACGTCTGGCCGAATGGACAAGCCTCCGGAATTCCTGAGGATCTTCATCCGGCTTGCGTAGAAGTCCGCCGAAATCGACGGAGCACTACTTCTTTGTTCCCGCGTCGCTTTCCAAAGTTGCGCGGGAACCTTCCCCATTTTTAAATTCAATTTAATTCAATCCTTATGAAATCTTTTTCTTTTTATCCCCTCTGCGTGGCGCTTGGCCTGAGTTTGATGCTTTTGACTGGGTGCAATCCGATGAGGCAAGGCCAAATCGACCCAACGGTGATCGACGAATTGCCTGCCGCTCCGGAGACAGCCTGGCAAGATTTGTCTTTGGCGCCTTTGCCTTTCTCCACGCGAATGCCCTACGATTGGAAACGCATTGAAACCGAGTCCGCGATTGTCTTGCAATTCAATCACGAACGGCTGAACACACTTGGAAGCGTGGTCTTCTTCAAAGAAGCCAATCCCGCTGAAGGCCACTTGGCCGACCGTATTCCAGACGGCTCCCACCCCATGACCGAGGGCGCAAATGAAGTGCGCGTGTTTTGCCTGGAGCAACGTTGCAGTCTCATGAAAGAAGGCTCCGACGTGTATTACATCGTGAGCCTTCCTGAAACCGTGTCGGGCGACCCGGTGACTTTGGAGATTGCGAATCTGTTTAAGCGGCTTTCTTTTCAGAAGAGCTAGCTTCAGAACCTGAACTAAAGAAGTTGCCATTGGCGGCGGAACTCACCGCAGCTTTGGCGCTACTCAGCATGTTTTTGCTTTCTGCAATGGCATTTTTTACCGCAGTCACTGGATTTAATGCAACATCCAAAGCAGCTTCTGTCGATTGAACAGCGAGTTTGGCCTGTGCTTTGGCAGCTTCCAGATTGGCATTTGGATCCATCTCGTCAGTGGTTTGAATGCCTACTGTGTTGAGAGTTGAACCCCATACTGACTTGGTGGCTGATCCAACAGCGTCCCATGCATATTCGTCCGCTTCACTAGCTAACTTGAAAGTTTTGACTGCAGGGACGGCCTTAGCCGCACTAGCCAGCGCATCCACAATATGATTGGCGGCTCCTCTGGTTGTGTCCAATTGAGCTTTGATATCATCTGCCAAGGCTTCTGGCAACATGAGCTTGTTTTTCTCATCCATGCGTGGAGCTGAAATGAGACCATCAAGGTCATTTTGGGTTTCTTGCATTTTTATTTTGGTTAGAAAATGAAGCAAATCAAAGTATTTTAA
>CAYGAB010000007.1:16285-16552 GCA_964347725.1 uncultured Candidatus Peribacteria bacterium
GTCTTGGCCTGAGAAATCTGGCACAATCGGTGCGCTCATATGAATCGACAAGACCTCATTTCTGAATTGCTCAAATCCATTGATCCGGAGCCGGATCGGGAAGGTTTGAAGGAAACGCCGCGACGGGTGGACAAAGCTTTTGAGACTTTGTTTGAAGGTTATGGGAAAAGTCCGGAAGATGTGCTGACGGTTTTTGATGGAGAAAATTACGACGAAATGATTTTGGTGAAGGACATTGAATTTTACAGTCACTGCGAGCACCACATG